>CAMJJZ010000007.1 GCA_946406275.1 uncultured Bacteroidales bacterium
CTCCGCATGCCCAAGAGCGAGCAGATTCCCGGCGAGCGCTTCAAGAAGAGCGACTCTGTCCGCGCCATCATCAAGAGCGTGGAGATGAAGAACCAGACCACTCCCTACATAGTCCTTTCCCGTACCAGCGACGCCTTCCTGGAGAAACTCTTCGAGATGGAGGTCCCTGAGATTTACGACGGCCTCATCACCGTGAAGAAGGTTGTCCGCATCCCCGGAGAAAGGGCCAAGGTGGCCGTCGAGTCCTATGACGACAGAATCGACCCCATCGGCGCCTGCATCGGCGTGAAAGGTTCCCGCATCATGGGTATCGTCCGCGAGCTCCGCAACGAAAACATAGACGTAATCCAGTGGAGCACCAACCCTCAGCTCATGATCCAGCGTGCACTGAACCCCGCCCGCATCTCCCGCATAGACCTTGGCGACTCCCCCGAGGACAAGATCAAGGTATTCATGCAGCCGGAAGAGGTGAAGAAGGGTATCGGTAAGGGCGGCGTGAACATCAAGCTCGCCGGTATGCTGGTAGGCCGTGAGATTGAGGTCTGGAGGGAACTTTCCCAGAACGAGGAAGAGGAGGACGATGTTCTCCTGAGCGAGTTCACCGACGTCATCGACCCTTGGGTCATCGAGCGCCTGCAGTCTATCGGCTGCGACACCGCCCGCAGCGTCATGGCTCTTTCACCGGCCGATATCGCCTCCAGGGCAGACCTCGAGGACGAGACCGTGGAAGAGGTTCTCCGCATCCTCCACGAGGAATTTGAAGATTAACTTAGAACAAAAAAGGGGTTATATATGGCAGAAATCAGACTATCGAAACTGATCAAACAATTCAACATAGGGCTTGACACCCTGGTGGACTTCCTGAATTCAAAAGGCGCCGGAATAGAGGATGCAAATCCCAACCTGAAGGTGTCTGACGAGTTCATGCCGGAGCTTCACAAGAAGTTCGGCAAGGACCTTGAGCTCAAGGAAGCCGCAGAGAAAGTGGACGTCAAGCTCACTGAGATTCTGGACAAGGCTTCCAAGAAGCAGGGCCAGGAAGAAGAGGACTACGAGCCGGAAAGGGTTACCGTCATCAAGAGTAACAACCTCTCCCGCGCCGCGAAGCCCGTGGCAGAGCCGGAGCCGGAACCGGAACCCGTTCCTGAACCGGAGCCGGAGCCCGTGGTGGAACCCGAGCCCGTAGTAGAACCGGAACCTGTGGTTGAGCCGGAACCCGAACCCGTAGTGGAACCGGAACCCATAGCAGAGCCCGAACCCGATCCCGTAGTGGAGCCGGAGCCGGTGGTAGAACCCGAGCCGGAACCTGAAGTAGAGGAAACCCCCGCCCCGACCCCAGCGGAGGAACCTGCACAGGAAGGCTCTCCCCTCAAGGTTATCGGCAAGATAGACCTGTCCCAGTTTGACCCCAAGCGCACCAAGAAGCGCGAGCGCATCAAGGCCGGCGGCCCCCAGAAGGTGGACGTGACCAAGGTGCAGGCCGACAAGGCTCCCAAGAAGGGCGACAAGAAGAAGCAGGAAGTCCCCGCGGCCGGAAAGAACCGCAAGAAAGGCGACCGCTTCAAGCCCGCAATGACTGAGGCCGAGCAGGAAGAACTGCAGAAGGAAATCCAGAAGCAGGTTAAGGAAACCTACGCCAAGATGAACGAGAACAAGCCCAATTTCGGCGCCAAGCACCGCAAGGAGAAGCGCGAGATTGCAGCCCTCCGTTCACAGGAAGAGATGGAAGCCGCCGCAGCGGAGAACAAGGTCCTCAAGGTTACCGAGTTCGTTACCGTCAACGACCTTGCAACCCTCATGAACAACACACCCGTGGTGAAGGTCATCGGCGCCTGCATGTCCCTGGGCATGATGGTTTCCATCAACCAGCGCCTCGACGCAGAGACGCTTGTGCTGGTTGCAGAGGAGTTCGGCTACAAGGTAGAATTTGTAACCGCGGAGCTTAGCGAGGAAATCGAGCAGCAGGAGCCTGACCGCGAGGAAGACCTGGTGGAGCGTCCTCCGGTGATTACCGTCATGGGTCACGTAGACCACGGTAAGACCAGTCTCCTTGACAACATCCGCAACACCAACGTAATCGCAGGCGAGGCCGGCGGCATCACCCAGCACATTGGCGCATACAGCGTGAAGCTGGAGAGCGGCAGGCGCATCACCTTCCTGGATACCCCTGGTCACGAGGCCTTCACTGCCATGCGTGCCCGCGGTGCCCAGATGACGGACCTTGCAATTATCATCGTCGCGGCCGATGACGCCGTGATGCCCCAGACCAAGGAAGCAATTGCCCACGCACAGGCTGCAGGCGTTCCCATGGTCTTCGCAATCAATAAGATCGATAAGCCCGGCGCAAATCCGGACACCATCCGCCGCCAGCTGTCGGAAATGAACATCCTGGTGGAGGACTGGGGCGGTAAGTACCAGTGCCAGGAGATATCGGCAAAGAAGGGCATCGGAGTGGACAAACTCCTTGAGAAGGTGCTCTTTGAGACTGACCTCCTCGAGCTCAAGGCCAACCCCAACAAGATGGGAAGCGGCGCCGTCATCGAAAGCTCCCTGGACAAGGGCCGCGGCTATCTGGCAACGGTACTGGTGCAGGACGGCACTGTGAACGTGGGTGACGTAATCATCTCCGGAAGCTACTACGGCAGGGTTAAGGCCATGTACAACGAGCGCGGACAGAAAGTTGAAAGCGCCGGACCTTCCACCCCCGTGAGCCTCCTGGGCCTCAACGGCGCCCCCGCCGCAGGTGAGAAGTTCAACATCATGTCCGATGAAAGGGAAGCCAAGTCCATCGCCCAGAGGCGCGAGCAGCTTATCCGCATCCAGGGCATCAAGACGCAGAAGCACCTTACCCTGGAAGAAATTGGCCGCCGCATAGCCATCGGCAACTTCAAGGAACTGAACGTCATCGTCAAGGGCGATGTGGACGGTTCCGTGGAAGCCCTGTCCGATTCCCTCATCAAGCTTTCTACAGAGGAAGTCCGCGTGAACGTGATCCACAAGGCCGTTGGCGCCATCTCCGAGAGCGACGTCCTTCTGGCCGAGGCATCCGACGCCGTGATCATCGGCTTCCAGGTGCGTCCTTCTTCCGAGGCACGCCGTGCCGCCGAGAAGGAAGGCATAGAAATCCGCCTCTACTCCGTTATCTACGACTGTATCAACGAGGTTAAGGAAGGTATCGAGGGTATGCTGGAGCCTGAAAAGAAGGAAGAAGTCACCGCAACGGCAGAAGTCAAGCAGACCTTCAAGATCTCCAAGGTTGGCACCATTGCCGGCTGCATTGTGAAGGAAGGCAAGCTTACCAACAAGGCCGATGTCCGCCTCATCCGCGACGGTATTGTTGTGTACACCGGTTCCCTGTCATCCCTCCAGAGGGGCAAGGACCAGGCCAAGGAAGTCCCCGCCGGCATGGAATGCGGCTGCGGCCTTGACAAGTACAACGACATCCACCCCGGTGACATCATCGAGGCCTTCCAGATCACGGAAATCAAGAGAAGTCTGTAGGCCCTGACCGGCCTTGCCCGGCCAGGCACCGCTCTGGGTGCAAAAACCCTTAAAAATGTAACCTCAGCAATGCCACTGGCACCGCTGAGGTTACATTTTTGCCCAATATTGCGCCCGCAAGGGGGCCTCGCAAGAACTATCCGAAACACCAAAGCCAGCCGTTACGCGTTTTGGGCCTAAAATGCACGTCGAGTGGCTCGCGTGAGCCAACCGTTACGCGTTTTGAGGCGTTTTTGCGTAACAGGTGGCTGGCAAAGTAGGCGGGTTACTACTGTTCTACCCACTTGTAGACGCCGCCGTCCATTGCATTCAGGTCAGGAACTCTGAAGGCATGAGTAGTCTTGCTGTTCCACGATGAAGCTGTTACAGGCGAAGTGTATACATACGTTTTACTGGTCTCGGAATCTGTCAATGTTAGTTTTAAAGTATTCTGGTCTACAGTCTGATCCGGAATTGAGAAACACAGACCATTCTGGGAATAGGCATTGATTTCAGAACCATTGTCGCCATGGTAAAACTCACCAGTAATACCGGCGCTCCATTTATCATTATACCATGTTGTGTATCCAAATCCCACCTGCAACTTATATCTGGATACCTCACCATAATTATTGACATTAATCGCCGTACCGTTCCTGTGATGGAAAGTGCCACCGTCTGACAGACAGAACTGAACATAAGTCTTAGGCGCCGTCAGATTAACACTTGCGCTTAATACCCCAGCAGAAATAGAATATGAGGCATTCTTGTGCTCTAGAACATAACCATGATAGACGCCGCCACTATAGCAGTAGAAGTGAAAGTTGGTTGAATATTTAATTGAGCCGCCAAATTTTGTTACCGGGGAATAAACGGCTGAAAGGGTGCCGGAAGTAGTGCCGGCTATAATGGCCTCCAGTCCGTCACTCCAACTTTGAGCAGTCCATACTCCAGAAACTCTTTTGATTTCGAGATAACCTCTCTGACCCTTGAAGAATAGGTATATCCTGTCTCCGTTTGCCCATGCTGTCTTTACTCCCTTTGTCTCTGTCTCGTCTACATTTATATTAACTTCAAGATGGGTATTCTCTGGGTCAGAAACGGTGATGTCATTTATCTTCTGGCAAGAAATGCTTGCGGCAAGAATGCCTGCTATAATCAATACTTTCTTCATAGTGTTTCCTCCTTTTTCTTATAGTATCGTCTCGTCCCCAAACGGGTTCGTATAATCTCCTATGCCTACGCCGTTAGCATCTACCGTGCTGGCGCAGATTACACCTTCAAATTGCACCTTTAATTCATAAGCCTCAGGTGCGAAATAACGTTGGATTGTATATTCGCGTTAAAAAGATGAATTACGGGTACATAAGAGTCAGCAGCGACCACCAGACGGTGGAAAACCAGCGGTACGAGATTAAACAATTCTGCCAGAATACAGACATGGCCATAGACGGGTGGATAGAAGAAACCATCAGTGGTATGAAAAGTTACGATAAAAGGGAGCTTGGGAAACTACTCCGGCGTGTGAAGGAAGGTGATCTTATCATATGCGCCGAACTCTCACGGCTTGGGCGAAACCTGTATATGATTATGGAAATACTGGGCATCTGCATGAACAAAGGCTGCCGGGTTTGGACCATTAAGGATGGATTCCGTTTGGAAGACAATGTTCAGAGCAAGGTGCTTGCTTTTGCGTTTGGACTGTCGGCGGAGATAGAGCGGACGCTGATAAGCCAGCGGACAAAAGAGGCGCTTGCAAGACGAAAGGCAGAGGGCGTTTCATTAGGACGCCCAAAAGGAAAAAAGAATGCTCCTGATAAGTACAAACTGTCGGGCAAAGAAGCCTATATCAGCCGTCTGGCAAAGAAAGGATTCTCCAAAAGAGAAGTGGCGCGGCTCTGTAAAGTTGACAAGAATACTCTCAAACGATTTGTCCGCGAAAGAATGCCTGAATTGGCCTGGAAAGGTGAAAATAATGATTTTTCAGTATAGGTCATAAACAAAAATACTGATAAGTTATTAAGCCTAAAAACGGGTGGAAACTAACTTTGTGAAGTTGTTTTGGAACAAATCAAAAACTATATGCTTATGAAAGAAAAAGAACGTTATTATTCACCCGAAACTTTTGTCATTGAGGTGAAGTATGAGGGCGTAATCTGCGCTTCAATTCAGGATTATGATTCCGCACCCGATCCGTTTGCTCTGTAATGAGTTGTTAAACCTTAAAAGCGAATGACAATGAATAAGATGAATCTTTTAAAGAATATAGCCGCCATAATACTGCTGGTGGCAGGAGTAGCGGCATGCTCAAAGAGCAATACTGTAGTTGAAAACGAGCCCTTGACAGAAGCAACCTTCACTCAGACCATCCACGTAACTCTTGGAGGTCCGGACACCCGCGCCGTTGATGCTGACGGTCACAAGTCATGGAGCAATGGTGAGCAGGTAATAATATTTTATTCTAATTCTGTTGATAATTTAACAGCAGTAACGGGTACACTCTCCAACGTAAGTGGCAAATCGGCCGATATCACGGTAACATTCTCTCAAGTACCCAAGGCAAACGGCGATATGAATCTGGTTTATCCTTCCTCAGCAGGCGAATTATTGTCTGCAGACCACATCAGAACCACCCTACTCAATAATCAGGATGGCACGCTGGCCACGCTCAGTTCCACACTCGATGTGGCAACAGCCACGGTACAGGCCACAGCAAGCAGTGAAATGCCTGAGAATATTACTCTGACCAACGCGTTCAGCATATTCAAGTTTACGCTCATGTACGGCTCTACAGATCTGACCGCATCTACCACAGATCTCCTTATCAACGATGGTACAAACAACTATAATATTAGCCGTGCAGCCGAAGCCGGTCCCATCTATGTAGCCATGCGACCCATAGCCGGCGCCAACTTCACTTTCTCTGCTATTGCAGGAGGTGATAACTACAGCCTGTCAAAGTCTGGCGTTACTATTGCAGCCAGCAAGATTTACAATTCAACCCTCAATTTGAACACAGCAGGCAATGTAGGTAAGATTCTGTGCACTGATGGTTCTATCTATGCAACGGTATCTGAAGCCGAAGCAGCCAGTAAGACCGTATCAGGCATGATAGCCTACGAGGGTTCAGAGACCGGTGTTGCCGGCAAGACCAACGGCTTGGTGATTTCAGTGGCAGAAGATAACGGCAATTATAGCGATGCTGAAGCATGGGTCAGTAGCCTTGCAACTGAGCGTCCTGCCGGTGCCAGCGATTGGGCTATTCCTACCGTCACGCAATGGATGCGCATCATGCAGGCTTGTGGCGGCAGCGTAGTAACCACAATGCCCACAGATGCAAACCTCGACTTCAGCTGGGGTCTTTTGAGCACCATGATTACAAATTGCGAAGGGGGTAACATGGCCGCGGCATCAAGTTCCCGCTACTGGACCAGCACAGACGGCAGCTCATCAGGAACAAAGGTGGTATACTACCCTCGTAGCCAGTATTTCCAATACAGTTATCTTGAAACTAATTATGGCCATTACCGCGCGGTTTTCGCCTGGTAATTGAACATATGATGAATAATATAAACCTGCTGCCTTCCCATCCGGGTTGGCGGCAGTTTTTTATTTCTCCTTTCAAACATCCTTAATTAGGAAAAATCCGCCAAGAACGTTATCTTTGACATATGAAACTACTATACATACTTGCTATTGCTGCATCCATTGCCGGAGGCAAGGTTCCGGAGCTTCTGGAGCAGGCAAGTGCCGATGTATCCAATCAGAGGTACGACGCCGCCATGGAGAAGGCATTGAGTGCGCTGGAGCTTTCCGACGGAGACCCGCAGTTGAAGGTTGAGGCGCTGTCTACCATCGTTGGCATAGACATTATGGCCAGCCGGGACGCCGATGCATGGGATAAGGCCCTCGAGGCCGAGGCCATAGCCCGCAAGCACGGCCTGGTAAAAGAGCTCTCGGCTATTCTCATCTCCAAGGCTAAACTCTGTTCCTACGCGGAGATTTCCCCGGAGACCGGACGCAACGACGAAGGCCTTACCTATGCCATGGAGGCACTCTCCCTGGCCGAGGAGGCCGATGCGGTTGAGCAGCAGTGTGAGGCGTGCTACGTAATAGCATCGTTATATATAAACAAAAACCGCTGGAGTGACCCTATCGACAAAGATATCTACCGCACCGCCGGAGAATGGCTGGACAAGGGTCAGGCGCTGGCCGATACTTACGATCTTTCCCGCCTTCGCCGCAACGGCATCCTGTTCCGTTCCCGCTGGTTCCAGCAGGGCGGCAGGAACGAAGAGGCAATAAAGTACTTCGAGCAGGTACTGACCACCCTCAAGGAGACGGACCACCTTACGGCATCGTCCCTGGATGACCGCCTGGTGCGCCTGTATACCCGTACAGGTCGATACCAGGATGCCCTGGACGCACACGACGACTACGTATTCCATACTCAGAAATACATACAGCAGAAGCAGGACGAAACCATCCAGGAAATGGAAACCCGCTTCCAGGTTCAGGAGAAGGAAAGGGCCCTGGAGCGTAGCCAATACCGTATCTGGCTGCTGTTGCTGGCCCTCCTCCTTGCCGTGGCAGTAATAGGCATCATCGTCGCTTATCTTGGAAAGATCCGCCGGCGCAATGCGGAACTCCGGCGCCTTGCAGATTCTAAGGAACAGATAATAGAATTCCTGTCCAGAGATCTCAGGAATCCCGCAAATGCCATGGCGGGAGACATTACTGAACTATCATCAAAGGCTCCTTCGATGACGGCCGATGAAATACGCAGGCGCTGCCAGGAACTTGCCAAAGGTGCAGAATCCCTAAATGACGGTGTTGCGAAGTACGTTGGAGACATCCTGGTAGAGCGTAGTCGCAAGATTGCAGACATCGGCCTGTCCCCGCGAGAGATAGAGATAATCCGCCTGAGCGCAGAGGGCCTTCCCGCCGCAGAAATAGCCAAACGTACATTCCTGAGCGTACATACAGTGAACACCCATCGTCAGCATATCTATGCCAAGATGGATGTCCGGAATGTATCTGACATGATCCGTAAGGCTACGGAGCTGGGAATAATCTAGATTGCTATCAGAATCACCGCGAGTCCCAGGCAGAATGCTTGGGACTTTATGCGTCTGCCTGCTACGAAGCGGGAGCCTCGTTCCACGGGGTCTGCCGCGATGTGCTGGGCGATGGATTCAGGGAAGGCCCTCTGGTGCCATTTTTCAATGAGTTCGCCGTCAAGGAAGTAGGAGGCGCCGCCGTTGGAACGGTTGAGGGTGATGAGGGTCTTATAGTCTGCATAATAGACCGTCATGTCTATGGGGATGTTGAACTGGTCTATCTCCAGAGGATATGAGGCTACAAGGAGAAGCGGCGTGGCGCCGGCGTCCTGAATCTGCGTGTAATGCCTGTGGATGCGCTCCCAGTTGGCCTTGGAGGGCTCGTATACGGAAAGCGTCACGACCGGTCCTTCTACAGCAAGGCTGTCACAGTACTCGTTCTGGGAGTTGCGGAAAGACAGGATGGGATATGTTTTGGAGGCGTCCCAGTCGTCTTCATCGTCAAGGGAGGCCATGAGCTCGCAGCCGGGGGCGAAGTCCGTGAAGTCCAGGATGGGGATGTGCGTGTTGCTGTACAGGACGGCATATCCTATTGCCAGCGTGGCCAGGCCGAAGCTTACCCATTTGCGGGGCTTGGCCTTTCCTATACTCTTAAGAGGTATGAAAGCAATGGCACACAGGGCCGCCAGAGCAAGGTTCTTGAGGAAACTCTGCAGGTGGTTAAGGTGAATCACTTCCCCAAAGCAGCCGCAGTCCATGGAAGGATTCTTTATGAGGAGGCAGAGCGTTATTATGGTGAAGCCTCCCACCATCCATATTGTAATCCAGGCGGCAACTTTCCTGAGGACTCCGGTGACAAGGGCAATGCCTGTAACGGCTTCCAGCGTGGCCAGGATAATGCCCAGGACCTTTGCAGCGGGGATGAGGAAGCCAAAGTGGATGAGCCTCAGATATTCCGTGACGATGAGCATAGTTCCCGCCGGATCCATTATCTTGGCAAGGCCGGAGACTATGAAAGTGATGCCGATGACTACGGCGCAGAACCTTCTGAGGAACTTCATACTAAATGAATTGGGATATCACTTGGCGGATTCTTTCAAAGATGCTGTCCGGAGGGAGCATCCTGCCTTTGGCGTCCGAGCAGTCTATGCGGCGGAAATGAGGGTCCCGAACGGTTTCACCAAGGTAAATCTCACGTACGTCTTTCTGGAACGATATGCTGGCCTCATGTATGTCCTTGGAGCCTTCCAGGTAATTGCGGTCGTCACCGGTACGCTGGGAAGTGAGTTTTTCTTTTACGAAGTCGATGGGGACGTCCAGGAACAGGTTGATGTCCGGAACAGGAAGGGCAAAGTTGCCGTACTCCGTGTTGAATATCCAGTCCCTGAGCTGCGCCCTCTCTTCCGGACTGTGCAGTTTGGCGCACTGGTATGCTATGTTGGAATATACATACCTGTCCAGAAGCACCGTCTTACCCTCTTCCAGGGCCTTTTTTATCATAGGGCCTGCTCCGTGCCTGTCCTCTGCGAACAGCAGGGCCACAAGCTGCGGATGTACGGTCTCGTTTGAGCCGAAGTCTCCTCTGAGGAAGCGGCTTATGAGGTCCCCGTACACGGGGGCGTCATACCTTGGGAAATGGATATACACCAGTGAGGGGCATCTCTGCTCCAGGTACTTGCGGAGTTTCTTTACCTGAGTGGATTTGCCGGCTCCGTCAAGGCCTTCCAGTACTACAAGCATGGTCGATTACTTGATGAGGTTGCCCAGAATGCTCCTGGTGAGTTCCTTGGTGAGGGTTGTGGTTGCACTCTTGGTGGCCCTGTTCACGGCCTTTTCCGCAGTGGATTTCTTGGATGTGGTCTTCTTGCCGGTAACTGCTCCGGTAACCTTGTCTGCAACCGCGGCGGCGGCGACGCCGGTGACGGCGGTAATCACGGATTTAAGCACCTTGGAGCCTATGCCGGTGCCTTTCTTCTTGGCGGCCTTTTCCGCTTCCTTAGCAGCCTTAGCGTCTTCCTTAGCCTTGAGCTCAGCCTGCTTTGCAGCTTCCTGTTCTGCCAGGATTTCCGCCTTCTGGCGCTCCGCTTCTTCCGTTGCCTTGGTAATTATCTCATAGGCGCTTTCACGGTCGATGGGGTTATCGTACCTGCCATAGAGGCGGGAGCGGTTGATTATGAGGGTGCGCTCGCTCTCAGAGATTGCGCCTATCTGGCTCAGCGGGAACAGGATCTTTGCGCGACGTACCACGTTGGGAGCTCCTTTTTCATCCAGCAGGGATACCAGCGCCTCACCGGTGCCGAGTTCCAGGAGGGTGTCGTAGGTGTTGAAGGCGGGGTTGGTGCGGAAGGTATCGGCAGCAACCTTTACGGCCTTCTGGTCCTTGGGGGTATATGCCCTGAGGGCGTGCTGGATGCGGTTGCCAAGCTGGCCCAGGATGTTCTCCGGGATGTCCGTGGGGCTCTGGGTGATGAAATAGATACCCACGCCCTTGGAACGGATGAGGCGTATAACCTGCTCAATCTTGTCCGTAAGGGCCTTGGAGGTGCCTTCAAAGAGCATGTGGGCCTCGTCAAAGAAGAATACCAGCTTGGGAAGATCCATTTCTCCAACCTCCGGAAGGGTGGCGTAGAGCTCCGACATGAGCCACAGCAGGAAGGTGGAGTAGAGCTTGGGCTGAAGCATTAGCTTGTCTGCGGCCAGCACGTTCATGATGCCTTTGCCGCCTTCGCACTGAAGAAGGTCGTATATGTCGAAGTCCGGTTCTCCGAAGAACTTCTCCGCGCCCTGGTTTTCCAGGGTTAGGAGGGCCCTCTGGATTGCGCCCACTGAGGCCGATGTTATATTACCATACTTTGTGGTGTACTCCGCGGCATTCTGGCCCACGAAATTGAGCATGGCACGGAGGTCTTTCAGGTCGATGAGAAGAAGACCGTTATCGTCAGCGATGCGGAAGACTATGTTCAGAACGCCGGTCTGGGTCTCGTTGAGTTCCATGAGGCGGCCCAGCATGTCCGGACCCATGCGGGAGATGGTGCTGCGCATGGGATGGCCCTGCTCCCCGAATACGTCGAAGAAGCGCACCGGGCAGCTCTGGAACTGAGGATTCTCTATCTCAAACTCCGGAAGGCGCTTCTCAATGAAGCCTGACATCTTACCCACCTGGGAGATACCGCTGAGGTCTCCCTTCATGTCTGCCATGAAGCAGGGCACGCCCGCCTGGCAGAAGGTTTCTGCCAAAACCTGGAGCGTTACGGTTTTACCGGTACCGGTTGCACCTGCAATGAGACCGTGGCGGCAAGCCATCTTGCCTATCATGGAGATAGGACCTTCCTGGGAATGGGCAATGTAGAGCCCTCTTTCGTTGTCAAGCATAATCTTCAGTCAATTTTTACAAATTTAGCGAAAATTTGTTAAATTTGCTCTCACTGACTAAAACTCTAATCAATTATGAAAAAGTACATCGCTGAATGCGTAGGAACCTTCGTTCTTACCTTCCTTGGCTGCGGAACCGCAATGTTTGTAGGTTGCGGCACTCCTGCCGGCCTTCTGGCCACCGCCGTGGCATTTGGTCTTGCAGTTGTTGCAATGGCATACACCATCGGTGAAATCAGCGGCTGCCACATCAATCCGGCCATCACCCTGGGCGTAGCCCTGAGCGGCCGCATGAGCTGGAAAGATGCCTGCGGTTACTGGGTAGGTCAGGTAATCGGCGGTATCATCGCCGGTGCCCTGCTGCTTCTTTTCGCAAAGCTCATGACCCAGCCCGGAATGGCATTCCTTGGCGCAAATCCTGCCGGCCTTGGTGCCAATGGCGTTGCCGGTGCCGGCGGCGTATGGGGCGCTTGCCTTGTTGAGGTTGTAGCAACCTTCATCTTCGTCCTGGTTGTCCTTGGCGCAACTGATGCCAAATACGGCGCAGGCAAGCCCGCAGGCCTTGCAATCGGCCTCTGCCTCATCCTCATCCACCTTGTGTGCATCAATCTCACCGGTACTTCCGTGAACCCCGCACGTTCCATCGGCCCTGCAATCTTCGCAGGCGGTGCAGCCCTCAAGGACCTCTGGGTATTCATCTGCGCACCTCTCCTTGGCGGTGCACTTGCAGCATGCGCCTGGAAGGGAATCGCTCCCAAGGAGTAACCCATCCTCAAAAACAGCCCAAAAATAAGGATGACCACCCTGAAAACGGGAGGTCATCCTTAAATTATACCCCAAAACGAGGACGGGTCCTACTTTGCCAGCCACCTGTTACGCAAAAACGCCTCAAAACGCGTAACGGTTGGCTCACGCGAGCCACTCGACGTGCATTTTAGGCCCAAAACGCGTAACGGCTGGCTTTGGTGTTTCGGATAGTTCTTGCGAGGCCCCCGTGACGCGGCGCAAAGGCTACTTTGGTACGGCGGCCAGGGTTATCCTGGCCTGGGCACAAAGCTTTCCGGAAACGGAGAGCTTTGTTTCGCATACCCAGAGGGTGCCTTTCTGTTCCACAAGAGTGCAAACGACCTCGCAAAGGTCTCCGGGGCGGACGGTGCCGCGGAAGCGGACGCCGTCAAGGCCGCGGTACACCACAAGATGCTCTGCAAATACTTCCAGCATAAGGTGGAAGCAGCTCTGGGCCATAATTTCACAAAGGATAACTCCAGGAACTATTGGATTGCCGGGGAAATGCCCCTGGCAATAAAACGGATCCTGAGGGATGCGGTAGGTGGCGTGGGAAACGCCATCTGAATCCATCACGGAACTCTCCACAAGAAGCATTGGCTCCCTGTGGGGAAGGTATCCTTTGATTTCGGAAATGTCCATCAATAGTTCTGGTGGTTGCCGGCGGCGTACTCGTCAAAGAGGGCCAGGCAGGCCATGCGGTCCAGCTTGGTCATGTAGCCGGGCATTTTGTCGCGGCCACCGAAGATGCCGTCAAACTTATCGTCCCTGAAGCCTATGCGACCGTTGTCCTCAATGGTGCAGCCATAGTAGATCTTGTCTATGTTGGCCCACATGCAGGCGCAGAGGCACATGTGGCAGGGCTCGCCGGTGGTGTAGAGCTCGCAGCCGGTGAGGTCGTGCGTGCCAAGGGCGGCACAGGCGGCACGGATGGCGTCTATCTCCCCGTGGCGGGTGGGATCATGCTTGAGGAGCACCTTGTTGTGGCCTCTTGCCACTACTTCTCCGTTCTTGACGATAACGGTTCCGAAGGGGCCGCCGTGATGGTTGTTGATGCCTTCACGGGCCTCGTCAATGGCCATCTGCATGAATTTGTTCTCTGCTTGCATGGTATTAACCTTTATAGGGACGGAAAGCTACGCAGGCGTTGTGGCCGCCAAAGCCGAAGGAATTGGAGATACCCAGGGTGAGGTCTGTCTTCACGGCCTTGTTGGGGGTGTAATCCAGGTCGCATTCCGGGTCCGGGGTGTCCAGGTTGATGGTGGGAGGGCAGATGCCGTCCTTAAGTGCCATCACTGTTGCAATGGCCTCTGCCGCACCTGCAGCGCCGAACATGTGGCCGGTCATGGACTTGGTGGAGGAGATGTGGGCCTTGTAGGCATAGTCTCCAAGGGCAAGCTTGCAGGCAACGGTCTCTGCAATGTCGTTCAGGTGGGTGCCGGTGCCGTGGGCGTTGATGTAGAGGTTGTCCTTTGAGGCATCGAAACCGGCCTCTTTGAGGGCGTCCTTGATGGACTGGGACTGGGTGCTGCCGTCCGGGCGGGGTGCCGTGGCGTGGAAGGCGTCACATGTGTTGCCGTAGCCAACCATCTCTCCGTAAATGGTTGCACCGCGCTCAAGGGCGTGGTCCAAGGATTCAAGGATGAGGACAGCGGCTCCGTCTCCCATCACGAAACCCTGACGGTTTGCGTTGAAAGGAAGGGATGAGTACTTGGGGTCCGTAGCCCTGGTGAGGGCCTTTGCATTGAAGAATCCGGCAACGCCGATGGGGATAGAGGCGTGCTCACTTCCGCCGGCGATAATTGCATCGGCATAACCATGGCGGACGGCCCTGTAGGCCTCTCCAAGGCAGTGGGACGATGTTGCACAGGCCGTAACGATATCCAGGCAGGGGCCCTCTGCATGGTGCTTTATGGCAACATGGCCGGCCGCAATGTTGGATATCATGGTAGCGATGAACAGAGGGGAAATCCACTGTCCGCTGGGGTCTTCTATCATTTTCTGGGTCTCACGATACTGGACCTCGAATCCGCCGATTCCACTGCCCACGTAGACGCCAAGGCGGAAGGGGTCTATGTTGGCACCCTCTCCCTCCGAGCAAAGGCCGGACTGGTTCATGGCCTGCCATGCGGCGGCCATTGCATACAGAGTAAAGTGGTCTTGCTTGCGCACAAAAGGCTTGTCCATGCCGTAAAGCTCAGGATCAAAATCCTTCACCTTTCCGGCAAAATTCACGGGTACGTCCTTGAATTCCTCAACGTAGTCTATACCGCAGACTCCGTTCACGAGGTTCTTCCAGAATGTATCAACATCGTTGCCGACAGAGGAAATCACACCCATGCCGGTTATAACCACACGTTTAGGTTTATTATTTTCCATAAATCATATCAGGTGCCGCTTTAAGCAAAGCTTCCGCACCGTTAATTATATCGTTTACAATATCTTCTGCGCTTTCTTCGCGTCTGGCAAGGCCGGCCACTTCTCCCGCCAGGAAACTCCCCTCTGCCAGATTGCCGTCAAACACGGCCTTGCGGAGAGAGCCTGTACCGAAGGCCCGGATGGCATCGTCAGAGACGGAAGCATCGGCCTCCATGGCGGCGAACTTCTTGGTGAAAGGCGTCTTGAGGGCACGTACGGCGTCCCCGAGGCTCTTTCCCGTGACCATTGTCCCTATGTCCGAGGCCTTTATGAGGCGCTCCTTGTACACCGGGTGCACGCGGCACTCGCGGGCCAGGAGGAAACGCGTTCCCACCTGTACGCCGGCGGCTCCCATAATGAAAGCGGCCGCTGCTCCCCTGCCGTCGAAGATGCCTCCTGCGGCCAGGACCGGGATGTCCACCGCATCCAGTATCTGCGGAAGAAGGGCCATCGTATGCGTGTCTCCGATGTGTCCACCGGACTCCGCCCCTTCTGCAATTACTGCCGTGGCGCCCAGTTCCTGCATTTTGATGGCATATGCCACCGATGCCACAACCGGAATCACCTTTATTCCCGCGGCTTTCCACTTCTCCATGTAAGGAGCCGGAGAGCCAGCGCCGGTAGTCACTATTCCAATCCCCTCTTCCACCACCAGGTCTGCAATCTGGGCAGCGTCCGGTGCGGCAAGCATAATGTTTACGCCAAAGGGCTTGGACGTGAGTTCCCTTGCCTTGCGAATCTCTGTGCGAACGGCTTCCACTCCCCCGTTTATGGACGATATCAAACCCAGTCCACCGGCCTCCGAGACCGCTGCAGCCAGGTTTGCATCGGCAATCCAGGCCATTCCGCCCTGGAAAACGGGATGCTTGATACCAAGTATTTCTGTTATCCTTGTTCGCATTTGAGGGCGCAAAGATACAAAATTATTTCTTCTTTCGCGCACGTTTGCGCCTTTCGCGCACGCGGAAAGCGCTCTCCACCACCAGCTGGTCCTGGAAACAGCCCCTTGCCGCAAGGAAATTGCACACGGCAATAACAAGCGGCAGGATCACCGTCCATCTGAACACCGCGCCATCAAAGCTGAAGTACATCCAGGCAAGCCATATCTGCATTCCAAGGGCTATTATTCCTGAAAGTACCGCCAGCCTCATCTGGAGTATGCGGCTCTTGTAAACGATGAGAGCCAGCACCACCAGGAAAGCCAGGATGCACAGAAGGATTGCAAAGAACGGCTTCTGCAGCTGGAAAAAAGTTACCTCAACCATTCCGGCGGGATCCGCCACCTTATACGCCACTCCGAAGAGAAGCACTGCGCAAAGCGCCGCCGAAATAAGAAGATAAAGAGTCTGAATCCTCTGCCACATAACTACTGCTCAGGCTCCAGGGCAATCTCGTCCACGTTACCGCGCTCCTGCTTGAGCGGAATGCGGCTGAACGCATACAGGCAGCCCACAAACACCAGTACGCCAAGCACATACACAACCGGATAAAGGTTGCCGCCTATCATATCCCTGAGGAACTCGTACTCCTGGACTGAAGGGATATGTGCCAGGATCACGGCAAAGGCGTTGTTCACAAAGTGAATGAGCATGGTAAGGTACAGGTTTCCCGTCCTGTAGTACACAAAACCCATCACAAGGCCAATGATAAAGGCATTGAGGGCCTGCCAGGGATTCATGTGGATAAGGGCGAAGAACAGGGCCGATATTATAATTGCCCATGCGGGTTTTACCTTGGTGAGAAGGCCCCTCAGGACCATACCGCGGCAAAGCCACTCCTCAAAGATGGGAGCGAAGATTGCCGTCACAAGGAACGCGCTCCAGAAGGGACCGCCGGTCATCTTCTGCATGGCCTCGGAGAACATGTCATAGAAATTCTTCAGCCAGGGAATTGATGTGGTGAGCTTGAAATTCCAGTAGTTGGGAAGGTCTGCCGTAACCATTGTTCCAAAGGTGAGGAAAACGGTGATTATGGCGATGAGCCACCACTTGTAAGGGCCGAAGTTGTTGCTGGACAGTTTGTATCCGGGTTCGAAGAGGCTGTTCATCTGGCTCTTGCGGGCCACGAACATCATTGCGGGAATGAAATACAGCGGATAGAATATGATCATTCCATATGCAATGAGAGTGTTCAGGGGAACGAATGCCATCAGGAGCATCTGGAGCAAGGCGCTTATGAGCGCACCTATGATGAACCAGCCAAGGAGGCCGAACATACCGCTCACGCCCGGGACATACCAGGCGTGAGAAGAGAAGAGGTCAAAATTGTTGACCCTGCGTGCACGGATAGCCATACTAGTAGAGGGGGCTGGGATAAACACCTTTGGCCACAAGTTCCGCAAACTTGGCGACCACTGCGGGGCGGTCTTCCTTGTAAGTGACGCCGAACCAGTGTGAAGGAGAAGAAAGGACCTCGCAGCTGGCTTCCCCGGCCTTTACCAGAACGTCTACTGCGTAAGGAATGTAGTACTCTTTCTTGGGCTCCGTGCGGTGCTCATTGAGGAAGGTCACGAAAGAGGCCTCGCTCTTTGTGAAGTAATCCGGGGTGAAGCCCCACATGTTCATGGAGCAGAGTGCCTTTGCAGCAAGCTTCACGTGCTTTTCACCGGTGACGGAGTTGTCTCCGTATACGTTGCCATCGGCCTCCTTGGCAATGTCCAGGTGCTCTGCAATGCCGGTGAGGATGTTCTTGCTGTCGTAGAAGCAGATGCCGCGGGACACGCTGCCGTTCTCGGAGAGGGTGTTCTCCAGCTCGAAGCCAACTATGCAGTACTGTCCGGTGGTGTTCTCGTGGGCGCGGCACCAGTCTCCAAGGACCTTGAAGGACTCTTTGCCGTAGAAATCGTCACCGTTGATGACGGCGAAGGGCTCGTGGATAACGTCCTTTGCCATAAGGACTGCATGTGCGGTGCCCCAGGGCTTCACGCGGTCTTCAGGAACGGTGAAGGGAGCGGGAATCTTGTCCAGTTCCTGTGTTACGAACACAAACTCAAGGGGCTCGCCGTCTACGGTCTTAACGCCTGCATAGCGCTCTTTCACGTGGGCGATCATATCCTCCTTGAAGAAGTCTCGGACGATGTATACCACCTTGCCGAAACCGGCTTCCACTGCATCGTGAATGGAATAATCGATGATGGTTTCTCCGTTGGGGCCGAGGCCGTCCATCTGCTTGAGCCCGCCGTAACGGCTGCCCATACCGGCTGCCAGAACCAAAAGTGTAGGTTTCATACTATAGATTAAATTAAGATTTCATATGTCCTACAAATTTAGCAAATTCGCTGCAATAAGCAAAATTCTGACGGCGCCCTTGGTGCACATAGGGGTCCATAAACTGGACCGCCAGGTGCAAAAATGGCCTTGAATCGCAAATAATTCGTATATTTACACCAATAAACCGCAGACATTTATGCACATACTGGAAGAAGCATCACGATGCCTGCTGTGCGCCGATGCGCCGTGCAGCAAGGCATGCAGGGGCGGAGACCCCGCAAGGGCCCTGAGGGCAATCCGTTTTGACAACATGGCCGTAGCCCGGAAGTGGGTGAAGGACTGCCCGGAAGAGGATCTGGAGGCCGCAGAAAAGGCCTGTATCCACTACGACCGCCCCATCCGTATCCGTGAGATAGCGAAGGGCCTCCCGGAGGCTCCGTCAAAGCCCCTCCCCAGCCTGGAGATAGAGTTCTGCGGCCTCCGCTGCGAGAACCCCTTCTTCCTGGCATCATCGGCAATCTGCACCAACTACGGGATGGTTGCCCGCGCATTCGAGGCTGGCTGGGCCGGAGTGTACTACAAGACCATCTGTATGCAGGATATAAAGGAAGTATCGCCCCGCTTCGACGCCGTCTACGGCAAGGGAAAGACGGGTGATTTCTACGGCTTCCGCAATATGGAGCAGCTGAGCGAGAACCCAGTGGACGTGGACTTTGACATACTCAGGCGCCTCAAAAGGGACTACCCCTCCAAGATTGTCATCGCCTCCATAATGGGAGAGAAGGAGGACGACTGGATTGATCTTGCCAAAAAGGCGGAAGAGGCCGGATGCGACGCCGTGGAGCTCAACTTCTCCTGTCCTCAGATGCGCCAGACCGGTATGGGCTGCGACGTGGGACAGGACCCGGAGCTGGTGACCTTTTTCACCGCCTACGTCAAGCGCAGCGTCAGCATCCCCGTCATCCCCAAGATGACCCCCAACATCGCCCACATCTGCGATCCCGCAATGGGCGCATATTTCGCCGGAGCCGATGCCATATCGGCCATCAACACCATCAAAAGCGTCACCCTGGGGGACGGTTCCGAGGTGAGCGGAGACCAGACAGGGTCCGGCTATTCCGGAAGGGCCGTCAAGCCCATCGCCCTGAGGCATATCCTGGCCATGGCCAAGAACCCCATCATGAAGAACATACAGCTGAGCGGCGTAGGCGGCATCGAGACATGGAAGGACGCCCTGGAGTTCATCGGGCTGGGCTGCCGGAACGTACAGGTGTGCACCGCCGTGATGCAGTACGGCTACCGCATAATAGACGATCTGATTCTTGGCCTGCAAAACTATATGGCCGACAGGGGCGTTGAGAAACTCTCCGACCTTGTTGGAGAGCTCCTGCCGCAGTTCCACCTGCCATCGGACCTTGACCGCAGCACCATAGTCTATCCAAGATTCGACACCTCAAAGTGCATCGGCTGCGGGCGCTGCACAATCTCCTGTGCCGATGGCGGCCACCAGGCCCTCGTATTCGATACGGAGGCCCGGAAGCCCCGTTTCATCGGCGCCAAGTGCGTCGGCTGCCACCTCTGCAGGCTGGTATGCCCGGCAGGGGCAATATCGTCCTCAAAGCGCGTGGAGAAAAGATAGCGTCTTCCGGGGAGAACTATCCAAATTGTATTCTTAATTGTAAAGATACAACTTTTTTCGTACCTTTGAATCAGTTATGGAAAACAGGCTTTTCAACTCGCTTAAGCAGAAAGAGCACAACTACCTGATCCCCTTCGTGATAGTTGTCACGGCGGTGGTTGCGCTGTGGCTGCTGTTCTTTGCCCACAACAGCGTGCTGTCGTGGATAAAAGCCAGCGTTGAGGTGAAGAACCAGCAGAAGGAAATGACCCGCCTGCAAAGCGAGATAGACGCCATGGACGCCCGCATCGAATCCCTGTCCTCCAACAAAGACTCCGTAGAGGCATTCGCCCGCGAAAGGTACCACTTCGCCTCCCGCCGTGCCGGCCATATCTCCCTTATTGTTGCGAAGTCCAAAAGATGTCACTTATTTGGATTTCTTTCCAGGTGACAGCACGTCCCTTGTCATCCGAGGCCACGTTTTCCACCACTACCGTATCTTGATAACAATCTTCCTCACAAAAATGTATGTGTTGCGATATACAGTTTTTTCTTTATATTTGCAAAAGAAAAACTATCATTTCTACTATGAAACGGATACCTTTTATTACGATGCTTTTTATCCTGCTCTTCGTTTCATGCGCGAAGTCTTATCCATTGGTTGAGAACGCATCAATTACCTCAAATAATCATTCGAATGAGTTAATCGGATTATCCAGATTATCAAAGGACATTTCTTCGGAAGACGCTATCTGCATTGCCGCTATTTTTCTTAATAATAATCACTCCATAAAGACTAAAGCCACATCGCTGTCTGTAATTCCTGTTAAGGACAACAAAGGGATTGAACAATTGTATGCTGTTAATTATGGTGAAGGTTTCATACTCGTTCCAACCACAAAGGCTTTTGTCCCTATTGCGGCTATCTGCAATGGGACCTACGATAATTCCACCATTATCCCACAAGAGCAATTATTGATAGAGGATATGTGTGAAAGGATAGCCGCGAATCGTGAAGAAGAACGCTATGATGAATATAGTGATGCGTGGGAAGAGTTCGAGCGCAAAAGTGTTTTATGGTACGATTCAACCGAAACTAAAGGATTAACCCCAGCTGAAGCATATGAGGAAATGGAAGATGAGTGGGAAGGACTCGACGTTTATTATATCGGCGATTCGCCTTCATACGTTCCCCCAGGCATATATCAATCCTTCAATGCTACGGTTCAGCAAGATTATCAAAACAATGCGTGCGTATATCCCGAATATGCCGTTATTACAAAGGAATCCTCTCCTGACGTTGTTCAATATGGACCATATACAAAGACAAGTTGGAATCAGACTTATCCATATAATTCTTCAGTACCAGGAGGCCTTGTACTAGGATGCTTAACTGTAGCGGTTGGACAATTAATGAGAAGCTACGGTATGCCGGCTGGAATAGCTTGGGGGGCTATGCCGGATGCCACGTCTAATACAACTCTGTCCAATTTTTTAGCCACTCTCCGTTCAGATTTGAGTATCGATAACAACGGAAATGGTTACTTGGTGGATGCCAAGGATTACCTTAATTCCCGTCCATATAATTGCTATTCTTCAAGTCATAGTAAAAGTACAGTAAAAACATCAATTCAAAACAAGCGGCCGTTAATAATGTTTGGATATCGTGAAGAAGCCGACTCATTATATGGACACTTTTGGGTATGTGATGGCTATCGCCAAGTGTCTCCGAAAACGATTTACCGTTTATATGTCCTGATACAAAATGGCAATGAGATAGAATACTATAACAGGAGGACAGAAGAGATTACTTCTCCCTGTATGGACTATTTTAGAATGAATTGGGGATGGGGCGGCTCTCATAATGGATATTATTATGAGGATACCGTTCAACCCACACCAACTAGCAATTATTGCTTAAATAGAAAAGATTTATTTGTTACGAACAGACAAGCTCTTTATTATTAGTTTTAC
The DNA here is from genome assembly GCA_946406275.1 of uncultured Bacteroidales bacterium. The sequence continues at coordinate 21,918 of CAMJJZ010000007.1, forward strand.
GTTTAACTTTTTACTCTAATATTCATATGAGAAAAGTCTTTATCGCACTGATTGTTTTTTCGGTTGGGCTATTTTTTTCTTGCCAGAATAATGATTCAAGTGAAGATTCTCAAAGTTCTGCACAAACTGCCAAACCAGTGAAACTTACGAAGAGTCAATTAAAGATTGTTAATACCAACAATGCCTTTGCTTTCAATCTTTTCGGAGTGTTGAGTGAGATTTGTCCAGGGGATAACTTATTATACTCACCATTGGGCATCCAGTCTGTGCTTTCAATGATGCTGAATGGTGCCAATGGAGATACATATTCGCAGATTGTCGCGGCATTGGGTTATGAGGACTATACTTTGGAGGACATAAATGGACTATACTCCTTGATGTTGGATGATCTTTTGAAGATGGATAACAACGTTCATTTTTCAGTTGCCAATGGAGTATGGCTCAATAATATAACTATTAAAGAACAACTACGTTCCACGCTTCAGACATATTACGGCCCAATAATCAAAAAAACTGATTTTTCCCTACCTGAAACCGTTAATTCCATCAATGACTGGTGTTCAAAAAACACAAACGGAATGATAGATTCAATAGTGGAAGAACTGAATACAAATTCATTGGCTCTTTTTTTGAATGCGTTATGCTTTGAAGGAGAATGGTGCCAAAAATTCGATTCTTCAAGAACTGTCGATGGAAAGTTCTACTTGGCAGGGGGTCAATCTGTTGATAAGCCATTTATGCATATGAATGCGTTTCTTAGCGCCTCGGAAGTAGATGGAGATATAATCTGTACTCTTTCATTTGGCAGAAGTCGCTATCAATTCTATATAGTTTTACCTTCCGGGCAAAATAGCTTCCAACAATTCATTTCTTCTTTCAATGAAAGTAAGTACCGCGCGCTTTTGGATTCAAGACAATTGTATGACGTCCAACTCTCATTGCCTAAGATATCAATCGATTGCGAAATGTCTGATGCATTGAGTAGGGCGCTTAAATCTCTAGGCGTTGTTGATGCTTTTAACATCAATACTGCTGATTTTTCAAATTTGTTTACATCAAGAGTTAGTATTGGAACCATAAAGCAAAAGGCTTTTTTTGAAATTGACGAGAACGGCGCCCGGTTTTCTACATTAACCAGTGGAGAATTGTCGGTTGGGGAGGACTCTCTTTTCGAACCTGAAAAGATAGAAATCGATGTAAATCGTCCTTTCATTTTTATGATTAGCGAATCCAACTCTGACGCTGTTTTGCTGATGGGCAGTTATGTAAAATAGCCGCTGTCCCGGCCTTGGGGAGTTGGTATTTTGGGATGTTTTTTGTATTTTCGCAGAAAACATCGGACTATGGGCATAAAGTGGGACACCCTCAAGCAGAAAGAGCACAACTACCTGATTCCCTTCGTGATAGTTGTCACGGCGGTGGTTGCGCTGTGGCTGCTGTTCTTTGCCCACAACAGCGTGCTGTCGTGGATAAAAGCCAGCGTTGAGGTGAAGAACCAGCAGAAGGAAATGACCCGCCTGCAAAGCGAGATAGACGCTATGGATTCCAGGATTGACAACCTCACAACCAACAAAGACTCCGTAGAGGCATTCGCCCGCGAAAGGTACCACTTCGCCGCCCCCGGGGACGACGTCTACATTGCAGAATGATTACCGTCCTTGGCATAATCAACGTCAACGAGGACTCCTTCTTCCCGGGTTCCCGGACCACGGCGGAAGGCGCTGCGCTGAGGGCCGCCCAGATGCTTCTGGAGGGGGCCGATATCATTGACATAGGCGCTGCCAGCACCCGCCCCGGAGCCGGCCTCATGAGCGAAAGGGAGGAATGGAAGCGCCTGGAACCGGCCCTCCTCTCTATCCGGAAAGCTTTCCCGGACGCCAAACTTTCCATAGACACATACAACAGCGGCACCATCCGCAGGGCGTACGATACAATCGGCCCAATAATCGTCAACGATATTAGCGCCGGGGCGCTGGACAAGGGAATGCTCCCGCTGGTGGGAAAGCTTGGCCTCCAGTACATTGCCATGCACATGAGGGGAACGCCCATGACCATGATGGGCATGACCCAGTACGATGACGTTGTAACCGCCGTCAAGGGCTATTTCTGGGAATTCACCGGGAAGGCGCAGGACTATGGCATAAAGGACTGGATCCTGGACCCCGGCTTCGGTTTTGCAAAGACCGTCCGGCAGAACTACCAGCTGCTCTCCCGCCTGCATGAGCTCAAGGACATAGGCCGCCCCATCCTTGCCGGCGTGTCCCGCAAGAGCATGATATACAAGCTCCTGGACATTACCCCGGAAGAGGCCCTTCCGGCCACGCAGGTAGTACACTACAAGGCCCTTGAAGAGGGCGCAACGCTCCTTCGCGTGCATGACGTGGCAGAGGCCCGCCGCACCGTTAAACTGTTCGAATCACTTCACTGATGCATACAAGAGAGGAAAAGACAGAGGCCTTTGGCAGGCTTCTGGATATTATGGACACCCTCCGGGAGAAATGCCCCTGGAACGCAGAACAGACCTTTGACTCCATACGCCGCCTTACGGAAGAGGAGGTGTATGAGCTGAGCGACTCCATCCTTGAAGGAGACCGGCAGGCTACCGCCAAGGAGATAGGAGACCTCCTTTACCATATGGTCTTCTATGCCCGGATGGGCCAGGAGGAAGGCGCCTTCGACATTGCCGACAGCATTGGCAAGGTGTGCGACAAGATGGTCTTCCGCCATCCCCACGTGTTTGGTCCGGACGCCGGAAAGGAAACATCGGCCAAAGAGATTGCCGATACCTGGGAGCTGGTGAAAGCCAAAGAAAAAGGCGGCAACAAGAGGGTCATGGACGGTATTCCAAAGACGATGCCGGCCCTTCTCAAGGCCCTTTCCCTGCAGGAAAAAGCACGCGGCTGCGGCTTTGACTGGGAAAAGAAGGAAGACGTCTGGGACAAAGTTAAGGAAGAGGTAGGAGAGGTGTCTGAAGCTGTTGCCGATGGCACTCCGGAAAAGATGGAGATGGAGTTCGGGGACCTTATGTTCGCGGTGATAAACGCCGCCCGCTTGTACGGAGTGGACCCGGAGAACGCCCTCAACCGCTCCAGCGAAAAGTTCCGCCGCCGCTTCACCTACCTGGAGGAGCAGACCATCCGCAAAGGCCTCCGTTTCAGCGACCTCACGCTTGCGGAAATGGACGCCATCTGGGACGAGGCCAAGGCTAAAGGGCTGTAAGCATGGCATCGCGCCCCGGCATATTTTCCTTCTTCTCCTCCCTTTACCGGGACGGATTCAGGAACATGACCTGGGGGAAGCCGCTAGTCTGGCTCATTATCCTCAAACTCATAATACTGTTCGCCATACTTCGCGTATTCTTCTTCAAGCCCGCCATGCGCGGACTCACTGATGAACAGAAGAGCGAGGTTGTGGGCGAACGCCTTACCCAACCGCAAAGCACTGAAATACTAATAACCGAATAATACTATGGACGTAGTAATCTGGTCGCGAATACAGTTCGCCATGACAGCCGCCTACCACTGGCTGTTTGTACCGCTCACCCTGGGCCTTGCCCTGGTGATGGCGGTGATGGAAACCATCTACGTGGTCAAGAAGGACGAGTTCTGGAAAAAGACCGCGCAGTTCTGGATCAAGCTATTCGCCGTGAACTTTGCCGTTGGCATTGCAACCGGCATTATTCTGGAGTTCGAGTTCGGCACCAACTGGAGCAACTATTCCTGGATGGTGGGAGACATGTTCGGGGCTCCGCTTGCCATAGAAGGCATCCTGGCCTTCTTCATGGAGGCCACTTTCTTTGCCGTGATGTTCTTCGGCTGGAACAAGGTGAGCCCCAGGTTCCACCTGGCCTCTACCTGGCTCACAGGAATAGGCGCCACCATTAGCGCCTACTGGATCCTGGTTGCCAACGGCTGGATGCAGAACCCCGTGGGAACAACCTTCAATCCGGACACCGTGCGCAGTGAGATGGCATCGGCCGCGGCATTCTGGGAGGTGATTACCAATCCCGTGGCGGTGAGCAAGTTCTGCCACGCCGTAACCAGCGGCTGGGTGACCGGCGGCATATTCGTGGTTGGTGTAAGTGCCTGGTACTTACTTAAAAACAGGCATAGTGAATTTGCCCGCAAGAGCATGCTTGTGGGTGCAATCGTGGGCCTTGTGGGCTCCGGAGCCGTGATGCTTTCCGGCGATTCCTCCGGCGTTCATGCCGCAGAATTCCAGCCCATGAAGCTGGCGGCGGCGGAGGGCCTGCAGGACGGCGGTAACGGCGCGGCCTTTACCATCGTCCCCGGAATAAAGGTCCCCAAGATGCTGTCCATCCTTGCCACGCACGATGTTAATGGCTTCGTGCCCGGCATCAACGATATCCTGAACGGATACACTGACAACGACGGCAACGTAATCCCTTCAGTAGCCGATAAGATGGCTATGGGCCGCCAGGCACTGGATGCCCTTGCGGTATACCGCGGCTCCGACGAACCGGCGGTGAAGGCTCTGGCAAAGGAGGTAATCGACGCCAACGTCCAATACATGGGCTACGGCCATCTGGAGAAGCCCGAAGACGTTATCCCGCCCGTGGGCGTGGTGTTCTGGAGCTTCCGCCTCATGATTGGCTTCGGTATGCTCATAGCCCTGGTGCTTCTTTTGACCCTCATTGCCGTATGGAAGGATAAGCTGAGCTCCTGGAAGTGGCTGCTGTGGGCCGCCATAGTGTGCATTCCTCTTGCCTACATTACCGGCCAGTGCGGTTGGATTGTGGCGGAGGTTGGCCGCCAGCCCTGGACCATCCAGGGTCTGCTGCCCGTGAACGTGGCAATCTCCAGCCTCAGCGCCGGAGCGGTTAAAACCACGTTCTTCGTGTTTGTTGCGGTATTCGCGCTATTCCTTGTCATTGAAATCCGCATTATGCTGCGCGCCATTGGCAAGGGCCCCGAAGTTGAACCTGAAAACATCTAGGCCATGACATACGAATTCTTACAGAACTACTGGTGGGTGCTCATCGCCCTCCTCGGCGGACTTCTTGTGGCCCTGATGTTCGTGCAGGGCGCCAACCTTCACCTTGGCAACCGTGTTCTCACTGATACACAGAAGCGCATGATCCTCAACTCCACCGGACGCAAGTGGGAGCTTACTTTCACAACTCTTGTCACGTTCGGCGGCGCTTTCTTCGCCTCGTTCCCGCTGTTCTACAGCACCAGCTTCGGCGGCGCGTACTGGGTATGGGTGCTGCTTCTGATCACTTTCGTGTTCCAGGCCGTGGCCTATGAGTTCCAGAACAAGAAGGAGAATCTCTTGGGCGTAAAGGGCTTCCGCGTAGCCCTCATGGTAAACGGCATCCTGGCCCCGTTCCTGGTGGGAACGGCCGTGGGAACGTTCTTCACCGGATCTGATTTCACCGTGAACAAGATAGCCATCGCAGACCCCTCCGCTCCGGTAATAAGCACCTGGGGCAGCGGCTGGCACGGCCTTGAGGCCCTTGGCCAGTACCACGCCGTACTGCTTGGCGTCACTCTGATGTTCCTTGCGGCTATCCTGGGCTCCCTCTATGTACTCAATAATGTTGACGATGACGCCATCCACGCCCAGATGAGGCGGACCATCAGGATGAGCATAGTTCCCTTCCTGTTCTTCTTCCTCTCCTGGACGGTGATCCTCCTTGTAAGCAAGGGATATGCAGTGGACAATGCGGGAGTGGTTTCTCTTGAGCCGTTCAAGTACTGGCACAACCTTCTGGCCATGCCTGCAGTGCTTGTAATGCTGCTTGTGGGTGTTGTTCTGGTGCTGGTGTCCCTGTGGTTTGGCGCGTTCTCACAGTCCCGCAAGGGAATCTGGTTTGCCATGCCCGGCACCGTGCTGGTAGTGATGGCGGTGTTCTTCCTTGCAGGCTTCAACGGTACTGCATACTACCCTTCCAGCACAGACCTGCAGAGCTCGTTAACCATACGCAACAGCTCTTCAAGCTACTTCACGCTGCAGGTAATGTCCTGGGTGTCGCTCCTCATACCGTTTGTAGTGGCATACATCGCCTACGCCTGGCACGCCATGGACCGCAAGAAGATCACGGCCGACGAGATAGAGGGCACAGAACACAAGTATTAGTTAAGGATAAAATGCGGCTCCGTGTCTATGGAAAGGAGGCCGCCGGAGGCGGCGGACTCGGCACGGAGGACGTTCACGGCGCTAACGTTGTCTACTAGGTGGTTGGAAAGGAGCCTGTCCGTTCCGTTCCACTCTATGAGGGGATTGGGAATGCCGGTATAGTAGTCCGTGCGCTCCGTTATGGCGAGGTACTCGCTTACGGCAAGAATGAGTGTGCGTGAGGCCCAGTCATCGATCCACTTTTTATTCTGGTATATCACGGTGCCGTCCTTCCTTAGGGAGTGGACGGCATAGGTGCTATATGTGTCGTAGACGGTTTGGGTATAATAGCAGTCTATGCCGGTCATGCGGGAGAAGAGGGCTTCTCCGCCGCTTGTCATTGAATACTCAAATAGCTTCAGCAGGTCTGCGTATGTGATACGGTACACATACGTAGTGTTGCTGAACGGGAACATCTCGTATACATCGGCAACGGTTATTTCCCTGGTGGCCTGCCCGTTCAGGGGAAAGGAGGTGCGGATGCCGCCGGCATTTACGAATGAGACGTCGGCCTCACCTACACGCCGGAGAATATCGCACATCCAGTTGCCCATGACGGATGCGCGGGTTCCGCTACCGTTGAGATAATAGGTTGTGGCATTGGCGTTTATGTAGCCGATTACCTCGTTCTGCTGGGCGGCGGTGGCCTGGAGGGCATAGTCGGATACGGCAAGGATGTCATCGTCAAGGTCCGATGAAGAAACCTCCTTGATGGACATATTCTTGATTCCGCCGAAGGAGATTCCGCCGCTTTGGTCAATGTAGAATTTGAGATCGGCGGATGCATAGTGCTCGCAGTACCTGCCTCCCTGGAAATAATGCAGGCCCCACTCCGTCTTGCCGGACATGGTACGATGCGAATGCCCACCCAGGACAAGGTCTATGACGGTGCTGCGGCCAAGAGCGGCGGCAACTTCGTCGGCCGCACCGTGGGCCAGGAGGACGGTAGCATCGCAGGCGCCGGAGGATTCAAGTTCCGCTGCGATGTTGTTGGCTATAGTGTAATCGGCCTTTATGGAATAGCCCTTGCCTGCGAACTGGGTGGTGATTATGCTGCTTCCGTAATTGACGGCAAAGCCCACGACGCCTATCTTTACCGGGATGGTCTCACCCTTGGTGTTGACGGCGGTTTTCTCCACTATCACATAGTCCCTGGTACGGGTAACGCGCTTATCGTCCTGATACAGATTGGCGCAGAGAACGGGGACCTGGTTATCGCAGTTCTTTCCTTCCCATACGTAGTCCGGAACAGTGGCGTCTGCGTCTACGGTATTCTCTATGCCCCAGTCAAATTCGTGGTTTCCAAGGGCAACGGCATCGTAATCCATTTTGTCCAGGCACATAAACACAGGCTCTCCGGAAAGGAGGTTGGAAACGCTTGCTCCCTGATACAGGTCTCCGCCGTCAAGGAGCAGGAGCCTGTCTTTGCGGTAGCTCTCTCCGCGGCCGCGGACGTCCTTGACCTTATTTGCGATATAGGCCATTCCGTAATGGACGGTACCGTTGTTGTCCGTACTCAGGATATGACCATGGATATCCGTGGTTTCTATCAGGGGCAGGGTATATTCTCCCGCCTTACTATCCTGAGACTGCGGTCCGTCTGCAACGCACGATACAAAAAGTACCGTGGCAATTGCAAATGAGAATGGTCTAATCATGGCAGCCGTTTTACAGCGCCAGGCGGAAGCCTATGGTGCTTTTGAACATGTTGGCGTAGTTTTCACCGCGGTTGCTCACGCGGCAGGCGGTCCATTTGGCGCTTACGCTGCCTCCGCGCATTGCCCTCACGTCACCGGCGGCCGCCTCAAGGGGGCCTGTGGGGTTGGTCTGGGCTTCTTCCGTATACGGCCCGGGACGGTCCTGAACCCATTCCCAGGCGTTGCCGGTCATGTCAAAGATGCCAAGCTCGTTGGGGAACTTGCCGCCGGAGGGGCGGGTCTTATTGTCCCCGAGCTCGCACCATGTGGTTTCCACGGAGGAGTTGGAGCCGGCAAAGCAGTAGCCGCGGCTCTTGGCGCCGCCCTTGGCGGCATACTCCCATTCCGCCTCGGTGGGAAGACGGAACTTGCGTCCGGTGAGGCGGTTGAGTTCCTGGATGAAGAGCTGGGCATCGTACCAACTCACGTTGCCAACGGGGTATGTGCCGCCCTGAAGAAGCGGGGGAAGAGTGCCCATTACGGCCTTCCAGAGGTCACAGGATACTTCCGTCTGGCCAATCTTGAAATCGTCCAGGGTTACGGGGTGGACGGGGAATTCATCGTCACTGGCACTTTTGAGGTTGACTTCTGAGGTGGCGCCCATTTGGAAGGTTCCGCCCTTGACGGGAATCATCTTGAAGGAGACGCCGTTGACTTTTATGGTTTCCTGCTTGTCATCAGAGACTTCGCGCGGGACGATGTTCTCACGTAGGATTTCCTTCCAGAAAGCGGGAGCGGCTTCGCCGGTGGAAACGGCTATGCGGAGGCCGGCGGAAGTGGACTTGGTGTGAGTCTCAAGGGTTTTGCGGGTGTTTGGCTTGCAGTTTTTCTCTCCCTGGCAGCCGCCGCGAAGAGGGCGGGAACCATCGTCCTGGGGGTCCTGGCACCATTCCCAGAGGCTTCCTGGCATTGAGGCGTCCCTGCGGGCTGCATACTCCCACTCCGCCTCCGTGGGAAGGCGGAAAGGTATGCCGGTGAGGCGGGAAAGCTTCTGAATGAACTTGTCTGCATCGGCCCAGGTGACTCCGGCCTTGGGGCCTTTGCCGCCTTCACCGCCCATCACAGCGGCCCAGAGGTCCTTTGAAACCTCCTCCGTACCGATGGCATATCCGTCCAGGAAAGTGGGGACGATGGTGGGGTTGCGCACCACGCCAAGATCGAAGGTCTCTCCCATGAGGAAGAAACTTCCGTCTATCTTCCTGAGGGTAAGGCTCACATCTTTGACGGGAATTGTGTACATACCGTCTGCCTCAAAAGGCTTGAGGTTCTCAACGGATGCTTCACTCCCTCCGGCGCAGGAAACTATTGCCAGGACTACTGCAGCAGCTGTAAGCAAGTTCTTCATAACACTCTATTTTCCTCAAAGATACAATATTTTTTATTATCTTTGCAGGCTAAATCAGAAGTTTATGGCAGAGAATTCCCTCCTGGAGAAGGTGCTTAGCCTTCAGGACAAATACAAGAAACTGGAACAGCAGCTTGCAGACCCGGAAGTTATCGCGGACATGAAAAAGTTCGTGCAGCTTAACAAGGACTACAAGGAGCTGCAGCCCATCATCGCCGCCGGCCTGGAATACAAGAGGCTGGTGGACGAGCTCGCCCAGGCCAAGGACATCCTCATCAACGAAAAGGACGAGGACCTCAAGGAAATGGCCCGCGAGGAAGTGGCGGACATAGAGCCCAAACTCCCTGAGATAGAGCAGAACATCAAGCTCCTCCTCATCCCTGCCGATCCCGATGACAGCAAGAACGCCATGGTGGAAATCCGCGGCGGCACCGGCGGCGACGAAGCCGCAATCTTTGCCGGAGACCTCTTCCGCATGTACCAGCACTTTGCGGAACGCAGGGGCTGGAAACTGGAAGTCACAGACCAGGCGCCCGGCACCTCAGGAGGCTACAAGCAGATTGTCTTCAAGCTCTCAAGCACCCAAGATGGCGTTTACGGCGTAATGAAGTATGAGTCCGGCGTTCACCGCGTACAGCGCGTCCCCCAGACGGAAACCCAGGGCAGAATCCAGACCTCAGCCGCATCCGTCGCAGTTTTCCCGGAGGCCGGCGAGTTTGACATCGAACTCAATCCTGCCGATATCCGCAAGGACCTCTTCTGCGCATCCGGCCCCGGCGGACAGGGCGTGAACACAACCTACTCCGCCGTGCGTCTCACCCACATTCCTTCCGGAATCGTGGTGCAGTGCCAGGAAGAGCGTTCCCAGCTCAAGAACCTGGACAGGGCAATGGAAGAGCTCCGTACCCGCCTGTACAACATGGAGCACCAGAAGTATCTGGACGGCATTGCAGCAAAGCGCAAGACCATGGTCTCCACAGGCGACCGCAGCGCCAAGATCCGCACCTACAACTACCCCCAGGGCCGTGTTACGGACCACCGCATTGGCTGGAGCATGTACAACCTTCCCGTCTTCATGGACGGCGACATCCAGGAGTGCATAGACCAGCTTCAGATAGCAGAAAACGCAGAACGTCTCAAAGAAGCAGCAGAGGAATAATACTATGGCACGCGATCCAAAAGAACTCAAGGCCCTTGGACACGAGAGTGTCTACAGCCAGAAATACGCACCCGAGGTGCTTGAAACCTTCGAGAACCAGCACCGGGACAACGACTACTGGGTCCGTTTCAACTGCCCGGAGTTCACCACCCTCTGCCCCATCACGGGCCAGCCGGACTTTGCGGAGATACGCATCAGCTATGTCCCTGACGTAAAGATGGTTGAGTCAAAGTCCCTCAAACTGTACCTGTTCAGCTTCCGCTCCAACGGAGACTTCCACG
>CAMJJZ010000008.1 GCA_946406275.1 uncultured Bacteroidales bacterium
ACGCCGCTGCAGACAAGATGACCACCATCTTCAAAAACGTTATAGCAAAGCTATAATACTAATAATCAAACAATTAAACAATTGCACCCCGGTCAAATTGCCGGGGTGCAATCATTTAAAATACTATCTATCAATTACTTGCCATTGCTCGGAAAAAGCAGTTCCATGTCTGCGGCAATCTGTTTACGTGCTTTTTCAGGGACAAACTGCCAGGAGCCAAGGATTGAACCGAAGGCATACGGATTCAGAGTGCCGTTTGCCATAAGGTAATCGTACAGGATGTTGCGGATTTCGGGGAGACGGGCAACTATGCGGGACCCGTCCTCTTCCACTCCGGCAGCGGCAAGAAGACCGCCGCCACCGTTGGCGCGGTAGCTGGTCATAGCAACGTTGTAGGTCTTGTCAAGGCTGAAGGGAGAGCCGCCTGCCATTGATTTGATGATTATCCTGCTGCCAAAGGGTTTGGTGACATCCACGTCATAGTTGATGCCGGCGGCGGAGTCAAAGTTGTAGGAAGTACCAACAAGGGACCATCTGCGTTCTCCCGTGCGGGGGTTGTCCCCGCTGCGGATCTTGAGCACGTGAGGATTGGGGGCACAGATCCAGCGGTCATACGATGCTTCCAGGTACCGGCGAACTTCCTCACCCGTCATTGTAATCACATACAGCTGATTCTCAAAGGGATAGATTGTAAAGAGGTCGTTGAAAACCAGGGGGCCTGCCTTGACGGTTTTGTTAAACGTGAGAGGCGCAGCCATGGAAATGTCTGCAATGCCGCAGCTGAGGTTGAGCATGTGAAGGACGTTGGTATAGGCGCTCTGGCCGGCATAGGACTCACGTGTGACTATATCGTCCGTAAGGACTCCCACGTCCTTGAGCGTGAATTCCTTAACCATTAAGAACTCATTGCGGAAAGCTTCACGCATTGCGGGATCCGCATTCTCTGCCAAAACGGGAATCAAGTCAGTCTCAAAGGTCTTGGAAACCACTTTTCCGCCTTCTACCTTGAGGTGCATCTTGCCATGGCCAAGGAAGCGGCTGTGGCTGCCGGAGTTGATGAAGGCGCAGGTGTCGCGGGTCTCCACATAGGGCACGTGGTCATGGGCGCAGAGCACGAAGTCCACTCCCTTTACCATATTGAACACGTCCATACCTTCCGCTTCCAGCACATTGCCCTGACCTTTGCCGGTGGCTGAATGCATCGCAGCTATGACCACGTCCGGCTTTTCCTTGGCGCGGACGAAATCCACGTCCTTCTGGATAACATCTACAATGGGAAGGAAGTCCATTCCGGACCATACGGATTCCCCAAGCCAGTCCTTAATGCTGGCGTTCTCGTATCCCAGCACGGCAACCTTGAGCCCTGCCTTCTTAAACACCTTATACAAAGGGAAATAAGAGCCCTTCCCGTCCGTACGGACCACGTTTCCGCCAAGGAAAGGCACGCCTTCCTTGTTGAGCTGGGCGGCCACGCGGTCATACACGCCGTGGCCGGTCTCAATGTCATGGTTTCCTGCAATGACGGCGTCGTACTTCATGTAGCCCACAAGCCTGGGAAAGAGGTGCTCGGACGCCGTGTCTACATAATTGTAGTAGTATGCCGCATTGTCTCCCTGGAGGCAGTCCCCTACGTCAAGAAGCAATACGTTATTGGCACCGTCTGCCTGGCGCACGCTGTCCACATAGTGGTTGATGGCGAACAGGGACTTCCTGACGCCGTTCCCAACGTATGTGGAATCGAACCATGTGCCGTGAACGTCGTTTGTGGAAAGGACTGTGAGGGTGTATTCTCCGTCACGGAGGGTTCTGGTGCAGGAAAGCGCTACCAGGAGCGTCAGAATAGCGATAACTGGCTTTCTCATATGGTCATTATTGCGTCGATGTCTTTGTGCTCGCCTACAATCCATACGGTGTCTCCCGCCTCGAATACGGCAGTGGGGTTGGGCTGGTGAAGGGTGCCGTCGGCTTTCTCAACTCCGACCACAAGGCAATGCCACTGGGCACGGATGCCGCTTTCCTTGAGGTTCTTTCCAACGAATGGAGACTGCTCCCCTATGGGCAGACGCCTCAGGATCATTTCCTGGTCCTGAAGGTTTTCCGGAATGGAGAAATCAACAGCCCTAAGGGCAGCTCCGAATGATTCAACTCCGGAATCCGAACCCACAACCGTGATGCGGTCATGCGGATATAGGCGCTCGTGTGCTTCCGGAATGTTTATCCGCCTTGAGCCCCTAAGTATGGACACCACATGCACCCCGAAATTCTTGCCTAGATTGAGCTGCCGGAGTTCCTTACCCACCCATTCCGATTCCTGAGGGATATCGAAATCGGCAAGGTGGATATCCTTGTCCATAAGGTCAGCGGCGTATTCCGGCTTCTTCTCTCCCAGATATTCCTCACGCATCTCACGGGAGCGGAGATTGGTCATGAATGTCTCTTCTATGCGCCTGGAGGAGCGTTTTGTCCAGCGGTTGAACAGCATGAAGCCCACAATAGCAAGGGCTATTACAAAGATGAGGAGGACCGAAATATGGAACAGCCTTGCCAGTACGTAGAAGATGAAGCCTATGGCTATCACGTAACGCAGTACGACGCCTGCAACCAGAGGAGCGCGGTTTGCACGGTCCCTCTCCCAAAGCTCATGGAATCTCTCGGAGCGGTTGTCCTTGACGATGATGGCCCTGAGGAAGGGCGACAATACGGCAAGGATAATCACAGCTGTTACTACCCTGCCCCAAACCCCGGGAATCCATTCCTGTGCAAATGGATAAAGGAGGCTAAATCCCAGCAGGCAGATTGCCACGGAGACAATTCCATTGAGGGCAATGCTCTTGGCAATCCCGCCAAGGTACTGTTTCCAGGCGCTGTCCTTTTCCGCGGTGGGCTCCGCCGCCTCGGCATATCCGTCCATAAAGTCCTTGGCCTTCTGCGGGAGGGCCTTATAAACCAGATTATATGCCGGTTCCGCCAGCCTAATCATATATGGCGTAAGGAATATCGTGATTACCGATACCGCCACCACAATGGGGTACAGGAAGTCTCCGGTGACTCCAAGGGCAACGCCAAGGGATGCGATGATGAACGCGAACTCACCAATCTGGGTAAGGGAGAAACCGCACTGGAGTGCAGTACGGAGCCTCTGGCCGGAAAGCAGCACACCAAGTGTTGCGAACGTTGCCTGGCCGATGATGACGGTGAGTGTAATGATGAGGATGGGAAGCCAGTACTTGCCTATGAGCGCCGGATCCACCATCATGCCCACTGACACGAAGAAAATGGCACCGAACAGGTCCTTGACCGGTTTTACCAGGCGTTCTATATGCTCCGCCTCAAGCGTTTCCGCCAGGATGGAGCCCATGATGAAGGCGCCGAATGCTGCGGAGAAGCCGGTCTTGGCGGCAATCACCACCATCATGAAACAAAGGCCCAGGGACACTACCAGAAGGGTCTCGTCGCTGAGGAGTTTCTTTGTCTTGCGAAGGATGAGCGGTATAAGGTAGATGCCCATCACGAGCCACAGGACCAGGTAGAAAATGAGTTTGAAGATGCTTCCGACCAATGCTCCGCCCTCGAAAGTGGATGACACGGAAATTGTGGACAGCACCACCATCAGAACCACCGCCAGAATGTCTTCCAGTATAAGGATGGACATGACCAGCCCGGCAAACTTCTTCTTTGCAAGGCCAAGGTCCTCGAATGCCTTATAGATGATAGTGGTGGAAGACATGGAAATCATGCCTCCCAGGAAAAGGGCGTCCATCTTGCTCCATCCAAAGGCCGAACCCACGGTGAAGCCCAGGAAAATCATCCCGAAGATGATGGTGAGCGCGGCTATTATGGCCGGGCCGCCAACCTTCACGATCTTCTTGAAACTGAATTCCAGACCCAGGGCGAACAGCAGGAAGATTACGCCTATGTCCGACCACACATGGATGCTGGCGGTGTCAATTACCGACGGCGTGAGGGCAAAGTGCGGACTGGCAATGAAGCCTGCCACAATATATCCCAGCACAAGAGGTTGACCCAGCCTCTTGAAAATGAGCGTCATTACACCTGCGCAGATGAGAATCAGCGCAAGGTCTGCAATGAGCGGGGCAAGTTCTCCCATTTACTTGGCGTATGCTACGGAACGGGTTTCCCTGATGACGGTAATCTTGACCTGGCCGGGATATGTCATCTCGTCCTGGATACGTTTGGCGATTTCTGCGGAGAGGAGCTCTGCATCGTGGTCCGAAACCTGCTCTGCGCCAACTATGACGCGGAGCTCACGGCCGGCCTGGATGGCGTAGGACTTGGTTACGCCGGGATATGCGGCTGCAAGGTTCTCCATGCCGCGGAGGCGCTTGATGTAGCTTTCGATGACCTCACGGCGGGCACCGGGACGTGCGCCGGAAATGGCATCGCCAACCAGCACCAGGGGCGCGTAGAGCGAGGTCATCTCAATTTCCTCATGGTGGGCACCGATGGCGTTGCAGATTTCAGGCTTTTCCTTGTACTGCTCTGCCAGCTTCATACCCAGGAGGGCGTGAGGGAGATCCGGATCTTCTTCCGAGACCTTACCGATATCGTGCAGGAGACCTGCCCTCTTGGCAATCTTGGGATTGAGGCCAAGCTCAGATGCCAGGATGGCACTTATGTTTGCAACCTCGCGGGAGTGCTGCAGGAGGTTCTGGCCATAGGAGGAACGGTATTTCATGCGGCCTATGAGGCGTACGAGCTCCATGGAAAGACCGTGGATGCCAAGGTCTATGCAGGTGCGTTTTCCGGTTTCCAGGATTTCCTCTTCCAGCTGCTTCTGAACCTTTGTTACCACCTCTTCGATGCGGGCGGGGTGGATACGGCCGTCTATGACCAGCTGGTGAAGGGCCAGGCGGGCCACTTCCCTACGCACGGGATCGAAGGCGCTAAGGAGGATGGCGTCAGGGGTATCGTCAACCACGATTTCCACGCCTGTAGCGGCCTCCAGGGCACGGATGTTACGGCCCTCACGGCCAATGATGCGGCCTTTTATCTCATCGTTCTCAATGGGGAACGTTGTGACGGCGTTTTCAATGGCGGTTTCCGTTGCAGTGCGCTGGATGGTGTTTATGACGATGCGCTTTGCTTCCTTGGCGGCATTGAGACGGGCGTCGTCGATGGCGTCGTTGATATATGCCTGGGCTTCCGTACGGGCCTCCGCCTTCATGGATTCCACCAACTGGGCCTTGGCCTCCTGGGCGCTCATGCCGGCTATGGACTCTATCTGGTGGATGGCCTTGTCACGAAGCTCCTGATACTCCTGCTCTTTCCCCTGAAGCTGCTCCTCGCGTGCCCTGAGCTGGTTTCTCTGGTTGTCCAGGTCATGTGAGCGGCGGTCCGCCTCTCCAAGCTTCTGGTTAAGGGTGTTCTCCTTCTGCTTAATGCGGTTTTCCGCATCCCTGATGCGGGCGTTGCTTTCGTTTACGGCCTTTTCGTGTTCACTGCGCAGTGACAGGTACTTCTCTTTGGCCTGAAGGATGCGTTCGTTCTTTATCTTTTCGCCTTCTATTTCCGCTTTTTCCAGAATTTCGTCCCTTTTGCCTTTGAGGATGGCACGGCGGATGGCTATGTAGAGGCCAAGGGCAAGCACTGCTCCGGCCACGAATCCGATTACTAGACTTAAAATATCCATTATATATATATAGTTTTAGTATGTCCTAAATACAAATGAGGCAGCTCTCCCCTCAGGGAAAACTGTCTCATAAAAGAAAAGCCGTCACCGTCCAGACAGAAATCTTATTCCTCATAAGATTTGGGTTCCGGCAGATTCTGGTATCCCGCTGCGGGGCGGGCCCGCCATCCACTGCCTGAGTCAACCCGGTGCGCTAAAAGTGTTGATTTCAGCATTCGATGGTTGACGGCTTTATTTCAGGTCCTGAATATACTTTTCCAAATCCCTTTCCAGGGCGTTTTCTCCATCTTTCAAGGCTTCTATATCTTTCTGGAGGCCTATACGTATGGCTGTTTCGCTGAGCGCCACCATGGAGAGTATGTCTGCGACCGAATGGCCGGGATGACTCTTGGTGTATGCAGAGAAACGGCTGTTAATTGCTTCAGCAGCAAGACGATATTGCTGTTCCTGCTCTTCTGAGGCTACCGTAAGGTTGTACGTGTGGCCGGCTATTCTCAAACTGATCTTCTGTGCCATCACGATTCCTCCAACAGGGAGATGCATCTATTTATCTCCCTTATAAGTTTATCCACCCTTTCCTTGGCAGCGGCGGGGTCCGATGCCGTGGAGAAAGCGTCTGCGAGATATCGGGCTTCAATCCCGGACTCGAGTTCTTTAATGTGTTCCCTGAGGTTCTTACCGGTTTCCTCGCTTGTATGTAACTCCTGGCGAAGCCTTTCATTCTCCGCCTTCTCAGCCTCATACAGGGCGATCAGCTTTTCAATATGCTTGCGAATATCTTCCAGCATGGCCGGTCAGTGCCTATTCCTTGCAAATATAATAAAAAAAATCTCTATTATCTACGGAAACCCTTCATTTGTTGCATAAGATTTCCGGTCATTGCCGTCTTCATGACCTTGCGGGTGCCTTCAAACTGCTTGAGGAGGCGGTTAACCTCTACCAGAGTGGTGCCTGAGCCGTCCGCAATCCTCTTGCGGCGGGAGCCGTTTATCACCTCCGGATGCTCCCTTTCATAGGGAGTCATGGAGAGGATCATGGCCTCCGTGGCCTTGAAGGCGGAGTCGTTGTCTATGTCTACATCCTTGATGGCCTTGCCCACGCCGGGGATCATGCCCGCCAGGTCCTTGATGTTTCCCATCTTCTTCACCTGCTGGATCTGGTCGTAGAAATCCTGGAAGGTGAATTTGTCTTTTGAGAGCTTCTTGCGGAGTTCCCGGGCCTGTTTCTCATCGAACTGTTCCTGGGCCTTTTCCACCAGGGAAACCACGTCTCCCATGCCCAGGATGCGGTCAGCTATCCTTTCCGGATGGAACACGTCCAGAGCCTCCATCTTTTCTCCCGTGGAGACAAACTTGATGGGTTTCCCCACAACGGCCTTGATGGAAAGGGCGGCACCGCCCCTGGTGTCACCGTCCATCTTGGTAAGTACCACGCCGTCAAAGTCCAGGTAGTCGTTGAAGGTCTTTGCCGTCTCAACTGCATCCTGACCGGTCATGGCATCCACCACAAACAGCGTTTCCGTGGGATTCACTGCCTTGTGGAGGGCCGAAATCTCGTCCATGAGCTCCTGGTCCACGGCAAGGCGGCCGGCGGTATCTATAATCACCACGCTGATGCCCTCTGCCTTTGCCTTTTTGATGGCTTCGGTTGCAATCTTCACGGGGTCTTTCTCACCTTCGATGGTGAAAACCGGCACCTGGATGCCTTCTCCAAGGACCTTCAACTGGTCTATAGCAGCAGGACGGAAAGTGTCGCAGGCGGCCAGGAGCACCTTCATTCCCCTCTTGGACTTAAGGTGCAGGGCAAGTTTGCCGGAGAAAGTGGTTTTACCGGAACCGTTGAGACCGGCAACGAGGACGATGCCGGGGTTGCCCTTGACGTTTATGTCCGTAGCGCCGCCGCCCATGAACTCCGCAAGCTCGTCGTGCATGATCTTGACCATCATCTGCTGAGGCTTCACGGCTGTGAGTACGCCGGTGCCTATGGCCTTGTCCTTGACGGTGTTGCAGAAGTCCTTAGCCACCTTGTAGCTTACGTCTGCGTCCAGAAGGGCTTTGCGGATGTCCTTAAGGGTTTCCGCTACGTTGATCTCGGTGATTTTACCTTCACCTTTCAGTATCTTGAAAGACCGCTCCAGTCTCTCGCTCAGATTCTCGAACATATATATATTCCTTTATGGGATTGCAAATATACGGAAAAAATCGCAGTGGGCGGTGTAGTATCACAATCTGAATAAGAAAAAAAGCGCTGGTTTATACGTTTCTTACGATTTTTCACGGAGAGGCTCCCGAACTTTGCAAAAACGCTTGAACCATGAAAAAGACAAAACTGTTCATCGCCCTCTTCCTCCCGCTGGCAACGGGATTTCTCCACTCCTGCGAAGACTTCGGAGCACCTTTCAGAGACAAGACTCCGGGAGAACTCAGCTGGACCATAGAAACCGGATCCCTTACCAAGGCCGCATCCGACATTCCGGACACAAACGACTTTATCCTTACCGTGAAAAACGCTGCCGGGAAGGTTCTCTACCATGGCAGTTACGGTGACTCCCCCACCACGCTTGAAGTAGAGCCCGGCAGCTACACGGTATCCGCCCAGTCCACGGAATTCACCACTCCCGCATTTGCGCGCCCGTTGTACGGGGACGAGCAGGTGGTGGTCGTCTCCGGCGGCCAGAAAGTATCCGTGAAGCTGGACTGTACCCTCCTCAACTGCGGAGTGACGCTAAAGATATCTCCGGACTTCCTGACCTCTCATCCGGACGGCGTCCTGTTCCTGAAACAAGGTACCACGCGCCTCATGCACGCATATACAGAGAAAAGGATAGCCTACTTCTTCCCCGGAGAAGTCTCACTGCTGCTGTATGAGAATGGCATGGACAATGCGCTCCTTACCAAGCGCCTGGCTGCAAGGGACATACTCTCCATCAAGATTTCAGCACCGTCCATGGACCAGGCTTCCGGGAGTATAAAAGTAGCAGTAGACACCTCCAAGAACTGGATCACGGAGTACTATACCATAGGCGGAGACAACAACGGCGGCGGGAATTCCGGGGTCGAATCATCCAACGCCATTTCCGTGGGCGACGCCCATTCCCACATTGGAGAGGAAGACGTATGGGTATACGGATACATAGTGGGCGGCGACCTCACGGCCAACGGCAAGAGCGTGAAGACTTCCGGCATCACCAAACCGTCCCATCTGGCCATAGCAGCCCGTTCGTCCGTGACGGAAAAGGCATCCTGCGTGGCCGTAGAGCTTCCAGCAGGCAATGTAAGGGAGGCTCTGAATCTGGTGGACCACCCTGACCTCATCGGCACAAGAATATATGTAAAAGGTGACTTGGTGGAGTCTTATTTTGGGACCACAGGATTAAAAGGCACGTCGGATTACGCAAGAAAGTAAATAATTCCGTATATTTGCGGGACAGATGAAACAGTACCTCAAGAAGTTTGAATCCCAGGTCCATGAGCGTCCTGACGTCCCGGCCCTTTGCGACTACGGCGGCACCGAGTATACTTACGGAGAAGTTGCGGCCGCTATAGAGCAGTACCATATCTTTTTTGCAGCGGCAGGCGTACGGAAGGGGCAGAAGATAGCTCTCTGTGCCAGAAGTTCGGCACGGTGGGCCATCTCCTTCCTGGCCGTAAACACCTACGGAGCGGTCATCGTCCCCATTCTGGCAGACTTCACTCCGGAAGGCATCAGCCAGCTCACAAACCATTCGGAGAGCATCATCTTAATCACGGAGGCCGATATCTGGAAGAAGATGAATCCGGAGGCTACCCCGCTTCTGAAGGGCGTGGTAAACGTGAAGGCGGACACCCTTCTCTGGGGTACAGACAAGATCAAGGCAGCATGGGCTTCCCGCAAGAAACTGTTTGCAGAGCTGTTTCCGGAGGGATTCGACACCACAGGTGTAGAGTATGAGGTAGACAATCCCATGGACCTTGCCATCATCAACTACACTTCCGGCACGTCGGGAGACCCCAAGGGCGTAATGCTCACGTACAACGCCATGTCGGACATAGTGGAGTACTGCCAGCAGAACATTGGAGACACCCCGGACACACTGGTCTCCAACCTGCCTCTGGCTCACATGTACGGCCTTGCCATGGAGTTCATCTATCCCTGTTGCACAGGCTATACAATCTACTTCCTTGGCAAGATTCCTTCCCCGTCACTGCTTCTGGATTCACTCCAGAAGGTAAAGCCGGCGCTCCTTATAACGGTACCGCTGGTCATAGAGAAACTATATGGAAACCTCATTGCCCCGCAGCTGCGTACTGGCTCAGCAAAGGCCCTTAGGAACGTTCCGGGCCTGCGCATGGCATTCTACAACTCCCTGGGCAAGAAGATCCTCACGGAGCTTGGCGGCCGCATAAGGCACATCATCGTTGGCGGCGCGCCCCTCAACTTCGAGGTGGAAAACGACCTCCACAAGCTTGGCATCCCCTGCGCCGTGGGTTACGGAATGACGGAGGCCTGCCCCCTTATCTGTCTTGAGCATCCGGACAAATACGTCCCCGGCTCATGCGGCAAACCAATACACAAGGTAAGGATCGCATCTCCGGACCCGGAACGCGTTCCCGGAGAAATCCAGACTAAGGGTCCCAACCTGTGCATAGGCTACTACAAGAACCCGGAAGCGGACATGGCCGCCCGCACATACGACGGCTGGTTCCGCACCGGAGACCTGGGCATCATGGACGAGGACGGCAACGTGTTCATCCGCGGCCGCATCAAGGCCCTGATCCTGAGTTCATCGGGCCAGAACATCTATCCGGAGGAGATAGAGCAGGTGGTAATGCGCAACCATGTGGTGAGAGAGTGCCTTGTGGTTGCAAGGAACGGAAAGATCCACGCCATGGTATATCTGGACCCGGACACCGCCAACAAGCTGGTCAACGAAGACTCCCAGAATGCCATTGCGGAGGAAATCCGTTCCAGGTCGAACGCCTTCCTGCCCCAGTTCAGCCAGATCTTTATGGTAGAACTGGTTGATGCTCCCTTTGAGCGTACTGCCAAAGGAAGCATCAAACGTCATCTGTATCAGTAATCCTTACTTGGTAAGAACCAGATACTCACCCGGAGCCAGAGAGAAAGGCGTGCGGGTTTCTATGGTTTCGCCTGTGAAGACATTGGTGAACGTACCGGGATAGTTGAAATCCCTTGCGAATTCATCCTTTCCGAAGTTTGCAATCACTACCACCAGATTGTCCTTTACCTCACGGGAGAAGGCAACGATGTCCTCAGGTACTTCCCACCAGTTGATCTCTCCTCCCCTTTCGCCTGCGGCAAGGGCGGGGTTGTTGTGCTTGAGCTCGACCAGCTTTTTCCAGAAGCAGGTGTACTCGTTGGCGCTCCAGTCCGTGATGGGATCCTTCTCGAAGAAGGCCAGGCGGCGGTCAAGGCCAATCTCCTGTCCGGTATAGATGAGCGGCTGGCTGTTAGGAAGGGTGAAGCAAAGAACTGCGCAGGCGTTGGCGTAGATGCCCTCGCGCTCGAACTCGGTGCCGCTCCAGGAATTCTCGTCATGGTTGGAGGTGAAGGTGAGGCGGAAGGCTTCCTTGGGGAAGCGCTCTGCATCCTTTGCCACATAGTCCTTGAGGTCCTGAACGGTCTTCTGGCCCTGTGAGAGGCTGTTCAGAAGATGGTGGAGCTCCCAGGCGTAGTTGGCGTCGAAGGTCTCCAGAGGGTCTGCAAGATTCTCACGCTCCGCCTCTGCAAGGAGATAGATTTCAGGATAATCCTTGTTCATCTTGGGAAGGATGCCCTTCCAGAACTCTGCGGGAACCTCGCCGGCGGCGTCGCAGCGGAAGCCGTCAACGCCTTTCTCCAGCCAGAAGCGCATGGCATCGTCCTGTGCCCACCAGACTTCCTGGTTCTCATAGTTGAGGCTGCGGGTGTCGGTCCAGTCGTACTCCCAGATGGCGTTGCCCTCGGCGTCCCTCTCGTAGAACTCTGCGGGCTTTTCGGTCATCCATACATGGTCCGGGGCGGTCTGGTTGGCAACCCAGTCAAGGATTACCTTGAATCCAAGGGCGTGAGCGGCGTCCAGGAGGCTCTGGAAATCGTCCATGGTACCGAACTCCGGATTCACCTTCTTGTAGTCCGAAATGGCATAGTATGAGCCAAGGCTTCCCTTGCGCTCTACGGTACCAATCTCATACATGGGCATAAGCCAGAGTATGTCCACGCCAAGGTCTTTCAGGCGCGGCAGCTGTGCCTCCACGCCGGCAAAGGTGCCTTCCGGGGAGAACTGGCGGATGTTCACTTCATAGACTACGGAGTCGTAAGTCCACTCAGGATGATACTGGGGGGCTTTTTTGCAGGCGGCCAGTGCAAGGACCGCGGCTGCCAGAACAAGTAACTTTTTCATATTCAGGTTTTAGCGTTTGAATTCAACTACGAGGGCGCTCTTGGGCCCAACCTTCACACCGTCTTCAAGGACGATATCCTCTCCGGTGAGAACGTTCTTTCCGGAGACGGGACCTTCTACGAACTCCGCATAGTGGCCCCAGTCAAGGGCGCGGTCCTCGAAGGTATTGTTGATGTACACGAATACGGCGTCATCGTCAGTATAGCGGAAGAAGGAATAGGAATTGTCCGTGATGTTGCGGGCACCTTCGTTCCTGCGGGAGAGGAAATGCAGCGTCTTGCCTTCCTGAACGGCCTTACAGCCCTTCCTCCACTGGAAAAGGGTGCGGGTGTAGTCGTGAAGGTCCGCCGCGGAAGCGTACATGGCAGGAGCATTCTGACGGCCCTCCTGGGAGAAGAGGTCTATGTTGTCCCCTTCCCATCCGCCAGGGAAGTCGATGCGCTTGGCACCGTCGTGGCTCTGGCAGTCCTTGCGCTCCAGGAACATCATCTCATCGCCGTAATAGAGCTGAGGGATGCCGCGGATGGTTGCAAGGAGGGTAATGATTAGCTTCATGCGGTTGGGGTCCTGACGCAGGATGTCGCCGGTGCGGGCGTGGTCGTGGTTGGCGAAGAAGGTCATCATGTGACTGAGGTCCTTGTACACGAAATCCTGGCCCAGGACGGTGTAGATGCGGGTCATACCCTCGTCCCACCATACCTGGTCCTCGCACATTGCGGTAATCATTGCATGCTCCAGAGGGAAGTCCATGATGGACGGGAGGTTGGAGTTGAAGCCGTTGGGGTTGGGATTGTCCTTCTGCCAGTATGCTACCTGAGGGATGTTCATGTCCCAGCACTCGCCAACTATGTTCAAATTGGGATACTCATCCAGTACGGCCTTGCACCATTTGCTCATGGGTTCCGGCTCGTTGTACGGATAGGTATCCACGCGGAAGCCGTCCAGGCCTGAATACTCTGCCCACCATACGGCCCACTGCTGGAAATACCTCAGTACAAACGGGTTGTCAAGGTTCATGTCCGGCATGCTGGGAACAAACCAGCCGCTCTCCTGACGGTCCCTGTCAACCTTTGCGGCATTGGGATCCATGTATACGGAGAACAGGGCGTTCATCTGCATATATGGCTCGTTCACATGGTACCAGTCCTTGAAAGGAGCGTCCTCCATCCACCAGTGCGCTGTTCCGCAATGGTTGGTGACTATGTCCATAATCACCTTGATTCCCCTCTTGTGGCATTCGTCCACAAAGGTCTTATAGTGCTGGTTGTCGCCAAAGCGGGGGTCGATGTGATAATAGTCCGCGCATGCGTATCCGTGATAGGACTCATGGGACTGGTTATCCAGGAGCAGCGGCGTGCACCAGATGGCGGTGGCGCCAAGGTCTGCTACGTAATCCAGATGGTCTATCATACCCTGGATATCGCCGCCGTGGCGTGCCACGGGGTCTTTCCTGTCAACGGCGTCCGGGGTCTCGGGGACGTTCCAGGGACGGGCGCTGCCGTCAAAGTATTCCCCACCCTGCCACTGGGTGTCGTTATCCATGAATGCCGATGCAAAGCGGTCCGGCATGATGAGGTAAATCATGTCGGCAGTGGTATAGCTGAGCCTGTCACGGCTGCCGGCCTCGCGCTCGCGTATTATATAAGGATACTTGAAGCTCTCCTCTCCGCGGGTGAAAACCAGATTGTACTCCCCTGCCTTCAGGACCTCCATGTCCAGGAAGAGGTAGTTGGGGCTGTCGGCCTTGTGAACCGCCTTGACCTTGAGGCCATTCCCCTCCACGGCAACATCATAGGCCGATATCTGAGGCCCCTGCACCATAAGCTGCAGCGGGGTGGTCATCCCAACCCACCAGGAAAGCGGCTCCACGCGGGAAACCTGGCTTGCCGACGCCTCCGGGACGCCGGAATAATCGGCCCTGGGGGCGCAGGATAAAACGGCTGCCGCAACGGCAAGTGCCAAAACTATACGCTTCATATGCTAATAATTCTTGAACAATTCAATTACACCTGTAGACTTGCCGTCCTTGAAGGCGCCGTATGCATAGCCGTTCCGGCTTTGCTCACTCTCCGGCTCCCACCAGAACACTCCCTTGAACCAGTCCTGGCCCTTTACCCCGTCCAGAACATACTGGAACGCGGCTTTGGCCTTGTCCGGCTCCGATGCAGGCATGCCGAATTCCACCAGCATTACAGGCTTTTTGAACTTCTGGTTCAGTTTTGCAAAATTCTCAACAGCTGCTTTGCAGAAAGGAGTCCAGTCCGGATATCCGCCGTCCTGCCAGTAGGAAGGATAGAGAGAAAGACCTATCATGTCGTAGCTGGCCGCACCTACAAGGCCGTAGAACCATTCGTTTGCCGAATAATCCTGTGCATTGCTGTGATGAAGGATTACAAGTGCCGACGGATATATCTCCTTGACGGCCTTGTAACCGGCATTGGCAAGGGTGACAAAGCCCTGGGCAGACTGGCTTGAAACGCTGCCGTTAGGCCAGCACATGCCAGTATTGGTCTCGTTTCCAACCTGGACCCAAGCCACATCTATCTTATTGTCTTTCAGGAGCTGAAGTACCTCTTTGGTGTGTGCTTCAACGGCGGAGGCCATCTCCTTCACATTCATGTCTTTCCACGCTGCCGGAGGGTTCTGCTTGCCCGGATCGGCCCACCAGTCGGAATAGTGGAAATCTATCATGAGGGCCAAGCCCTGTTTACTCGCACGCTTCGCCTTTTCAAGTACATCTTCCTTGTTGCACCAGCCGTCGGTGGGGTTCACCCATACACGAAGGCGTATGGCATTGCAGCCAAGCTCCTTCATGAGTGCCGTACACTCTGTTGGAAGTCCGCTGGAAGAGTAGAAGCCATAGCCCTTGCTCTCCATTTCCGTAACCCAGCTTATGTCTGCGCCCTTTGCAAAGGCGGGCACGGCTACGGTGTTTCCCTTGTTCTCTTCTTTCTTTCCGCCCGAATCCGGCATCTGGATACAGGATACAGCCGCCAGAAGGCATAGTGCGGGTAAAAACCTCATTACCTTACTGTTTATAAACTACCGATGAATATGCGCCCATGGATACACCGTTTCCGGTCTTACCTATGGTTCCGTTGGAGACAAGTTCGTTTTCTGTAGAATAACCGGAAACACTGACATTGGCCGATGCTCCACCAAAATTATGGATTACCAGGACTTTATCTGCTCCGGAGCTCATCTCCCACATTCCTATGGCGTTGTTGCCGGATTTGATTTCCTTGATGGTACCCGCAGCCAAAGCCTTGGAAGAGTTCCTGGCAGCAGCGAACTTCTTGTAGACATTCAGGATGGAAGCATTGTTCGCCTGCTGGGCTTCTACGGAAATATCGGCAGTGAGCATGGAATTGTCCACCTTGTTCTCAACTCCCTTCTTTGCGCACTGGGTTCCGGCCTTGTCCCAGAGGATTGGCGTACGGACATACTCGTCGCCGCCGTCCTTGGTGCCCCAGTAGCCCAGTTCCTCACCCTGGTAGATGAACGGCTTTCCGGGAACTGTGAGGAGCACGGCGGCTGCAAGTTTCTGCTTGTCCAGGCTCCTGCCGATCTCGGAGGAGAAACGGTTCTGGTCGTGGTTGCTGAGGAAAAAGGAGGTAACGGCGTCGGGACGCTGGGCCGTATGGTCCGACACGAATCCGCCCACTGCGGTGGCAAAACCATTGGCGTTGACACCCTTGATGGCATCGCGGAGTTTGTAGCCGAAGTCGAACTCGAAGCAGGAGGTAAGGCCCTTGTAGTAGGTTTTCTCTATGTTGTGGCCGTCCCATGCCTCAGCTACCATAAATATATTGTCGCTGTGGCCGGCAGCCTTGTACGTTGCGTTGCAGTGATCGTACCACTTGCCCAGCAGAGTAATGTTGGAAGTATTGTTGTAGGAGCCGATACCGCCGCAGATGTGCTTTACTGCATCCAGACGGAATCCGTCTACTCCCATGTTGATCCATTTGTCGGCCGATGCTGCAAGGTCCTTGAAACAGGGATTGTTCTCCGCAACGGATACGTCGCCGTAGTTGAGGTCCGGCATCCAGTCGCTGAAGCAACCCATGTAGTAGAGGGTTTCCGTTGCGACATCGGTGAGTTCAACCTTATAGCGGCCGCTTCCGGTGAAGGACATGTCTGCGCCGTCGGCAACCAGTTCCATGGCCTTGCCTTCCTGAAGGGTGGTATTCCCGGATTTGGCACCAAACTTTGAGCCGGCGTCCCAGTTGGCATACTTGCGGACAAGGATTCCCCACTGGCCGTTGATATCCATTACCAGATAGTACGTACCATCGTTTCTTCTTACAAACTTCACGGTCTTGTCTCCTGAGCCGTCCCACATATACAGATTCCAGCTGTCCGTTCCGTTGGTAACGTTTTCAGACGTTTTGTTTATGGTTAGCTTAGGAGAACCGCTGGTAACCTGCTTCCACTCTCCGGCATTGTAGGAAGTTCCCTTGAGCATGGGGAAATTCTTGTAGTCCGATGAAGGATTGGAGCTGAAGAAATAGTAGTCCCTATACTTGCTTGAAGGATTTGAGACGGCTTCCTGGAACCAGGGATTGAACTTCCCGCTGTGGTTGAGGACATAGTCCATGTAGATGGAAATGCCCTTGGCGTGAGCTGCGGCGAGAAGCTCCTTGAAGTCTGCCTCTGCCTTTTCCTTGGTCTTCTGCCCAACCGCATAGAGCGGATTCAGGGAATAGTAGTCGTTCACGTCATATGCGTGATATGAGCTTGTGGGATGCGCAGGAGAAAGCCACAGGGCGGTTACGCCAAGGCCGTCAAGGTAATCCAGTTTGCTCTGGATTCCTTTAAAATCCCCTACTCCGTCTCCGTCGCTGTCGCAGAAGGAGTATATCAGCAGCTGGTAGGTTATACCGGAAAGCTTTTCGGAGGGGGTTACGGTACCGTTTCCGTTCCCATTACCGTTGCCGTTACCTTTTCCGCCGCTGAATTCCGGCATTTTGATGCAGGAAAGCGCTATCGAAAGAATGGATATCCAACAGAGAATCTTTTTCATGGCTGTCCGTTTTTATAATTGGCAGACGGGAGTCCGGTCAGGGGCTCCCGCCTGAATAGGATCAAGGATTACTCAAGTGTAAGGACTACAGGCTTGGTCTGTACGTCATAGCCGTCCTTGTTGCTCCAGCTGTATACCTTGATGGTGTCACCGGACTTGATGTTAAGGTCTGCCAGAGGAATGCTGGACTCTACCTCAACATAGGAACCGGCCGTGTTCTCTGCACCCTTGAAGACAAAGTTCGCGAGAACCGAAGACGCACTGGCCTCTCCCTTTACAGCGGTCGCAAATTCATGAGCGTCTGATGTGCCGGCGAAAGGCTTGAAATAAAGCCACGCCTCAAGACCGTTTGAACTGTTCTTGCTGGTTCCGGTGGACTCGTTGTTGTCAAGGTCCATCTCATAATAGAAATAGCCGCCGCTTGCCCAGATGGCAGAACGGTTATCCCTCTTGGAATAGAAGTACAGATTTGTTGCGTCGTTGGTAATCTTGAACTCGTAATACACGGGAGTGGAAGCCTCGCTGGCTACGCCTGTGGTAATATCTGCCCAGTCGGAGAAGTTGCCGTCAATTGTGATGCCGGCGGCAGCGGGAGCGGGGGCATTGGCTGCATCGCCCACGAAGATGGTCTCTGCTGCAGGGTTGTAGAGAACATCGAAGTTGGCGAGGTCGCCTACGTTGATGTTGTCACCGCCCGCTACTGCGGCAAACGGTGTATCAGCTGCAGCGAAAACACCGCCACGGTTCACATCCCAGCCTGCTCCCTGACGGACCTTCCATCCGCCTGCGAGAGTCTGGCCGTAGGCTGCCCAGTTGGCGCCGTCGAAAAGCATGAACTTGTCTCCGCCCCAGCTGTTGAAGTCTCCGATGAGGCCCCAGAACTGGTTGCTAAGGGTAAGTGTACCGGCAGTGGGATCATAAACTACCATGTAGGTACCCTCGGCCTTGATGTTGTTGCCACCTGCGACTGCCGCGAATGCGGTGTTGGCCTCGGCGAAATCGCCGCCAAAGTTATCGTCCCAACCTGCATACTTGCGGATCTTGATCTCATCGCCTGCTGCAAGGGTGACAGGGATACTGTACCACTTGCCGTCGGAAGCGAGGTTCATGGGAATGTCTGCGCCCCAGCCGGTGATGGTACCTACAACACCCCATACCAGAGTACCGATGGTCTCGTTATTGGCGTTGTATACCACCTGGAACTTACCGGTGAGTTCGATGTTGTCACCGCCAGGTACTGCCTTGGCGAATACGCCTTCGGCATCTACCTTACCGCCACGGTTCACGTCCCAACCATGGTTGAAACGGACCTTCCAGCCGGCAGAGGTAATCTCTACCACAGGGCTCACCCAAACGCCCGGAACGAGTTCGTTCATGAAGATATCCGTATTCCAGTCACCGTTGACGCCGATGAGGCTCCACTTGTTGGAAGGAATAGCGGCATCCACAACGATGGTTTCAGCAGCGGGATCGTAAGTGACGATGTACTCGCCTTCAGGGACGTTGATGTTGTCTCCGCCGTCCACTGCAGCGAATGCTACACCCAGCTCAGCGAATGCACCGCCGCGGTTTACATCCCAACCGTGGTTCTTGCGGAGCTTGAACTCACCGTTGATGGCAGTTGCGGGGCTTACCCACTTGCCGTCGACCTCGGCCATATCAATATCCTTAGCCCAGTCGCCGTTGACGCCGATGAGGCTCCATACGGTGAAGTCGTCAAAGACGGTGATGGTGGGAGCGTCGGCATTGCTGAGGTCAAGGACAACCTTGTAGAAACCTGCTGCTGCGAGAGGGATGTTCGCACCACCGGCAACTGCAGGGAAGGCCGTGCCAAGCGTATAGGTATAACCTTCATCTTTGGACATACCGTAATCTTTTTCCCATGCACCATCCAAGCGCCACTTGAACTCAGTAGCGTCTTCAGCAGTGATGTAGGCAGTCCAAACACCGTCCTTCTCAGAGGCCAGGATATCGTTCTCCCAGTCGCCGTTGAGGCCGATGATGTTCCAGCCCTTCACTTCCTCGGGTTCAGGTCCCGGGCCGGGGTCCTCTGCACCGATCTTGGCAGAAATCTTGAGGCCGCAGGCTGCGGTAACCTTTGCGGAAGTGGCAGCGGGATCTACGAACAGGTCGTAGACACCTTCTGCACCAACCTTCACGTTGGGACCGTCCTGAGATACTGCAAAGTCTGTATCAAGGCCGCTGAAGTCACCGCCCAGGTTCACGGTCCAGGCCTTGTCCTGACGGAACTTGAACTCGTCGTCACCGCTAAGGGCTACGCCGAAGGCTGCGCTTACGGTGCCGTTGCTGACCATGTCGATATCGCCGTCCCAGCTGATGCTGTACTTGGACAGGGAGCCGATGACGGTCCAGTTGGTCTCCTGAGTGAACTCGGGATAAGGATCGTAACCAGCTGCGACGATTGCGGTACCGCTTTCGTGCAGGAAGAGATCGTAGACGCCGTCAGCGGTAATCTTGATGTTGGCACCATCCTGTGCCACGGCAAATTCTTCACCAAGGTTGGCGAAGTCACCGCCAAAGTTGATGGTCCAAGCCTGATCCTTGCGGAACTTGACCTCGTCACCGCTCTTGAGGACTACGTGAGCTGCAACATGGTTGCCATTACCGTCGGTCCACATGTTGAGGTCGCCGTCCCAGCTGATGCCATAGGCGGCCATGGAACCGATGAGGCTCCAGTCAGACTTCTGGGTGTACTCCTCGTACGGGCTGCCCACCTGCTCAGGAATCTCAACAAGGAAGGATGCGATACCCATGTGCTTCTCTGAATCCACGAAGCCGTTGATACCGTTGTCCTTGGAAGCGTCCTGGATTGTGGCACGGACTGCGAGTTCTACCCTTGCAGTCTCACCCTCTTTCTTGCCAAGGGAAACCAGGGCCTTGGAAAGATTTACCTTCTTAAGGGTAAGGGTGCTGCCGTCGTCGGAAGTGGTGAGGCTCTTGCTGACCTCGGAGCCGTCAAGGGCTACGATGGCCAGGGTATGCCTGGTGGCCATTTTCTCGTTGAAACCTACCTCAATCTTGGCAGGCAGGTAGTTGACGGTAATCTCTTCTTCACCAAAGGAATATGAGCCAAGGGAAGGAGGAGTGATCTTTGAAGGATCAAAGACCGCCACTTCATCCTCCGGGAAACAGGACACGGCCATAAGGGCCATAAGACCTGCGGAGAGAATTGCTAATACTTTTTTCATATTTGTAGTCATTTATTATTCAGCGGCAACATTATAGCCATCGTTCTGGACGAGCTTGGTGTTGGCGAGAAGGTCGCTGTCCGGAATCGGGAACAGATTCCTGTAGCTCTCAACTGCCTTGCCGTTAATGTCAGTATCGCTGCCCTTCCACTGCCAGAGATATGCGTCGGTAGTGAACTGGCCGAAACGGATGAGGTCGTTGCGCCTCCAGCACTCCTGATAGAGTTCGCGTCCGCGCTCATCAAGGATCTGCTGAAGATTAGGAGTAGCAATAGCGGCAAGTCCGGCACGGGCACGCACATCGTTGAAGCCTTTGTAGCCGTCAACTGCAGCGCCACGGGCCTCGCACTCTGCTGCCATGAGAAGAACGTCGGCATAACGCATCATGGGGAAATCGGTATCTACGAAACCGGCTTCCTTACCAGCGGTGCCGTCGGACTTCATGTTGAGGAACTTCTGGAAACCGAAACCGTTCTTGAACTCGCCGATATCGGTGATGTCCTTGACGTGCTGGTTGGTGCAGAAGAGCTTTCTGGCATCGCCGTCTGCGAACTTGTCGTAGAACTGAGGAGTTGTGCGGAGACCGCCCCAACCGGAGGAGATGCCAATCTCGGAAACATCGTAACCGTCACCTGTGGAGGCGAAGATGATGTAGTTGGTGGCACCGTAGCTGGTGGTGTTCACACCGTCCTGCTCAACGGCGAAGATGATTTCGTCGGTGCACTTGTCATTGTCGGCCAGGAAGAGTTCCTGATAGGCGCTGTACTTGCCTCCAGTGGAGGTTTTGTGCAGGCTGTAGCCGTCGGCCATGAGGCTCTTGAGGATGTCTGCGCACTGGCTGTATGCGGCAGTGCCAGTATAGACCTCAGCGTTGAGGTAAAGCTTTGCAAGGAGGAACTTGGCAGCACCCTTGCTGGCGCGGCTTGCGGTAGCGCCCTTGGCAGGGAGAGTGCTGTTGTTTACAAGGTCCTTGAGCTCATTCTCAAGCCATGCATAGAGGTCTGCCCTCTTGATCTGGTCCGGGTTAACGCCCACGATTGCGGTTTCATCGGCAAAGGGAACGTTTCCGAAGTTGTCTATAGCATGATAGTATGCAATGGCGCGGAGGAGACGGGCCTCGTCTATCATCTGCTGCTTGGTGTCAAATTCCACGGGAGAATTCTTAGCCTCGCGGATGAACTCGTTTGCCATGCCCACCTGCATGAAGATACGGGAATAGAAAGCGTAGATGAAGCTGTCGTCCGTAGTCCAGTTCAGGTAGTGGAAGTTCTTGATGGTCTGGTCGTTCCAGCCGCAGACAGACTCATCGGTGGTGAGTTCTGAGTGGTGGTACAGACCACGGATGTACTGGGAAGCACCGCCGTCAAGACCGGAGATGGACGGAGAACCGTTGGCACCGTAATAACCGGAGGTGGCAAAGCCCAGATAAACGCCGGCAAGGAAATCCTGGAAGGAGGCCTCGTCTACGAGGGCCTTGTCAGCGGTATTGGCGTTGGGGTCGATAGGAGTTACGTTGAGGTCACCTACGCAAGAGTTTGCGACGAGACCAGCAGCGATAACAAGAATACCGGAAATATATTTGAGTGTTTTCATATCGCCGACAGAATTAGAAGTTTAACTTGATACCGGCAACGAAGGTACGGGGACGGGGATACATGGTTCCGTCGATACCGCCGTAAACTTCAGGATCGATACCGTCATACTTTGTAAAGGTGCAAAGGTTCTGGATGGTACCGAAGACGTTGACGTTGAAGGGACGATCCTTGACAAGGCTGAACTTGGTGGGCACGTTGTATCCCACGGTAAGGTTGTCAAGTTTGAGGAAGGAGCCATCGCGTACATAGTAATCTGACAGGTACTGGGCCTGGGAGAAGCGGGACTCGTTTGCACTCTCGAGACGGTTACCGATGAAGGAGTTGGTCCAGAGGTCGGCGAGCATTTCAGTATCGGAAGCGACGTTGTTGTACACCCAGTTGCCAAGGGAGGCGTGACCGGAGAGGGCCACAGTGAGGTTCTTATAGGTGTAAGTGGTGTTGAAACCGAAGGTGAAGTCTGCGAAAGGCTTGTGATAGAAGTACTTATCGTCAGCGGTAATCTGGCCGTCGTTGTTGCGGTCCACATAGACGCCGTTGATAGGCTTGCCGTTCACGTCATAAACCTGCTGGTACACATAGAACACGTTCATAGGCTGTCCCACCTGGAACATCTGGACGTTGTTACCGGTACCGCCGGAGATTCCGCCGGTCTCTACGCCGGTGGCGTCCTTATCGGAAGCGGTGAGCTTGGTGATCTTATTGTTGTTGTAAGCCACGTTGGCACCTACGGTCCAGCTCCTGTCACGGGTCTCAACCAGGACGGCGTTAATGTCCAGCTCGACACCCTTGTTGGTCATGGAACCGATGTTGGTGTTGAGGTAGTTGGTGAGGTTGGAAAGTGCAGGGACAGGGATGTAGTTGAGAATGTCCTTGGTGTCTCTCTTGTAAAAATCGAGGGCGCCGGTGACGCGGTCGTCCTTGAGACCCCAGTCAAAACCAAGGTTGTAGGTTGTGGTGGTCTCCCAGCGGAGGTCTGCGGAATAACCCAGAGCTGCTATAGGATTTGTATAACCGGCAGCGTTGGTGAAGTAGTAGGAACCAAGCTGAGTGGTCAGGAACTGTGCGAAGGTGTCATAGTATCCACCCACGGACTGCTGACCGGTCTGGCCCCATGAAAGACGCATCTTCAGGGAAGAAAGCTTGTCTGCATATGCGGAGAAGGCGTCTTCCTTGAGGAGGTTCCAACCGAAAGCAACGGACGGGAAGAGACCCCACTTGTGGTTCTGGAAACGGGAAGTACCATCGGCACGGAGTGTGGCGGTGAGGAGATACTTGTCGGCAATGTTGTAGTTTGCACGGCCGAAGAAGGAGATCAGGTAAAGCTCGCCCTTACCTACGCTCTCACCAAGGGATGCCTCATCGGAGATACGGTATGACTTGCTCTCATTCTCGCTGTAGAAATGCTGCCAGGAATAACCGGCCATGAGGTCAAGGTTGGTGTCGCCGAAGTCGTCGTTGTAGTCACCATAGAATTCCAGGGTGGTGTTGCGACGGTTGTAGGAATAGTCGGTATGGGAACCGCCACCGGACTGGTTGGTGTTGTGGTAAGAGGCCTCGGAGCCCTGTGCCAGCTCTGTGACACCGGAGCTCTTTGCACCGTCGATACCCAGGTTCAGGTTCAGGCGGAGTTTCTCGAAGCCCTGGACCTTATAGTCGAACTGGGCGTTTCCGATGAAACGGAGAGCAGTTGCATAGTCCTGCTTTGCTTCAAGGAGAGCCACAGGGTTCATGGTAGCCATGGTGTTGATGTTGCCGGAACCGTCATACCAGGTGGTATAACCGTTAAGGCCGTTCTCATCGTACACGGGCTTGGTAGGATCATAGTGATTGGCTGCGCCGATAGCGTCCTGGTTGGCGTATTTGTTCACTGCCCAGGTGCCCTTTCCGTTCAGGTTCACGGTGAGGTGCTTGTCAAGGAAGGAAGGAGCGAGGTTCATGGACAGGGTTGCACGGTCCATTGCAGAACCCTTGAGGGTACCGTTCTGATCAGTGAAACCACCGGAAATACGGTAAGGAAGGCTTCCGATGCGGCCGTTCAGGCTCACGTTCACATCCTGGGTGGGAGCTACATGGTAGATTTCCTTCTGCCAGTCTGTGTTGTAGAGAGTCCCGTTAAGACCAAGATTGGCCTCTGCGGTGGAATTGGCACCGTAGAAATCACGGATAAGGTTGAGGATACCATCCCTATCCTGAAGTTTCTGGTACTTGGCGATGGTAGCCAGGGAGGTGGTGTAGTCTATGGCCACCTGAGGAACTGTAGTGGCGTTCTTGGCGCCCTTCTTGGTGGTGATGACGATAACACCGTTGGATGCACGGGAACCGTAGATGGCGGTTGAGGAAGCATCCTTGAGGACGGTGAAGCTCTCGATATCTTCCGGGTTGATGGAAGACAGAGGATCGCTCATACCGGCAATGCCATCATTGGACACGGGCAGACCATCGATAACGATGAGCGGGGTCTGGTCTGCGCTGAGGGAGGAGGTACCACGGACACGGATGGTGGCGCCTGCGCCAGGCATACCGGAACCGGAGGTAACCACGACACCTGCGCTCTTACCGCGAAGCATGTCTGCGGGGGTGGTGATGACACCTTTGTTTACTTCGTCTGCGCGTACGGTTGAAACGGAACCGGTAAGGTCACTCTTTTTGACCGTACCGTAACCGATCACCACGACCTCGTCAAGGAAATGGGTGTCTTCCTCCAGCAGGATGCGGGCGGGGACAGCCGAGGCCTTGAAGGTCTGGGATGCATAACCGATGCAGCTGATTTCAATGGTGGCGTTGGCATTGCTGACGCGAAGGACGAAATCTCCGTCCAGGCCGGTGGAGGTACCGTTTGTGGTACCTGCCTCCATGACCGTGGCTCCGATTACGGGGCCCATTGCGTCCTCAACCACGCCTTTAACCTGGTATCCGCCCTGGGCGAATACTGTAGCAGTTACTGCAAGCAGCAGTGCTACGGAAGTTAAAATCCTTTTCATTAGTTGATTAAGCAGTTAATTTGGTTATATGTTAGTTATTTGGTTTTGATAAATCTCACGCAGAAAGCTCCTATCACCAGGAAGCCGGCCGCAACAAGGAACATGGCTGCCTGGCTGCCGCCCACGAGGCTTATCACAAGGCCGCCGGTAGCTGCAGCAACTATCTGAGGCAGACAGATGGTGCAGTTGAACAGGCCAAGGTAAGAGCCCATGTAGGGGCTGCCCTGAAGGGCATTGGTAAGGAGAGTGAAAGGAAGTGCAAGCATTGCGGCCCAGGCGGCTCCGATGAGCAGGAAACTACCCCAGAGAACATACTGGTTGGTCACGAAGAATACGCTAGCAAAGCCAACGGCACCAACAATCAGGGACACGATGTATGCCACCTTCACATTCTTGAAACGCGGCAGAACAAGAGCCCAGAGCATTGAGCCTACGGCTTGTACGGCGAAGATAACGCCCACCCAGTTGCCTGCGGTCTGGTATTCCGCCGATGCGGTATCCGTAGTCCCCCACACGTTATGCGCGATTGCACCGTTCGTGTACGTCCACATATAAAGGAACGCGGCCCAGCAGAAGAACTGCACAAGACCAACGGTCCAGAACGTCTTAGGAGCCTTCACAAGAAGTTTGAGAAGACCTTCCTTCTTCTCGTCATTACCGGCCTCAGCGCCGGTAATCTCTATGTCATGGAATTCAGCATACTCCTTCGGAGGCATTTCCTTAACCTTAACAAAGGTATAAAGCACGCACAGGATGAGGATTGCAGCACCTCCGTAGAAGGAATAGATCACGGAATCCGGAATCACGCCCTTGGGAGCGGAATTGGCTATGCCTATCCATGTAAGGAATATGGGGAAAAGGTATCCCACAAGGGAACCGGCGTTGCAGAGGAAACTCTGGATGCTGTATGCGGTGGTTTTCTGCTCCTCGTTCACCATGTCCCCCACCATCATCTTGAAGGGCTGCATAGCCACGTTGATGGAGGTGTCCAGGAAAATGAGAGAGAACAGGCCGAACCACATTGCACCGTTAAGCCCCAGGAACAGCCTGGTGGTGAAATTGAGGCTGCCGGCATTGGGCAGGAGGGCCATCACTATGACCGCCACAACTGAACCTACCAGAAGGTAAGGCTTGCGGCGACCCATACGGCACCATGTTCTGTCCGAATATTTGCCGATGAGCGGCTGGACTATCATTCCCATAAGGGGCGGAAGGATCCAGAAGAAAGACAACTGGTGGGGATCCGCGCCAAGGGTTGCGAAAATACGGCTGATATTGGCGCTCTGCAGTGCATATGCAATCTGTACGCCGAAGAAACCAAAGCTCAGATTTACAAGCTGAGCGAAGCTTAAACTACGTTTGGAACTCATGAGTGGTTATCAGTTTAGCGTTACAAAGATAACGAAAGGGCCCGAAACCCTTTTACGCGTGCGCACGAACGGCTTAATAAATAAGACGAATGGTAATTTCCGGGCGACGAACGGAATCAAAATTTGGAGTTCTCCGCATTTTATTGTAAATTAGCGTCATGAATTTGAAAAAAGCGAACCTCATAATACACGGTTTTGCCATCCTTCATGTGCTTTTGTGCGCCGGATGCAGAGCCCTTGCCATACCGGATACCCTGATCCTCACCCTTGCAACAATGGCAATGGTGGTAATCCTGTGCCTCGAAGAAGACCTTTCTACTGGGTTCACGGCCATCACCATCGTGCTTGCAAACGTTCTGGGGTTCATTCTGGGCAATATCGGGGCATCCCTGGGACAGAATTACATCTCCACCTTCATCATCACGGAAATAATTGGCTGGGGGCTTTTGCTGATGGTAAAGCTTCTGAAACCCGCCAGGATAGAAAAGGCCACCTTCTGGAAAGAGAACGTAGGATGGCTCGTTGCGGCAATAGTAATAGTTTTCGGCCTCAGGGTAGCAATAGACATTATTTTTTCAGGTTCAAGCCTGGGAAATACCTCCCCTTCCCTTCGCCTTGTGGCAGAAGTCGCCGCGTTCTGCCTCCTGCTCCTTACGTTCTTCGTCCTTCAGATGAGGAACCAGATGGAACTGGAAAGGGAGAAAAACCGCAGCCTGGAAAAGACCCTCCGCCTATACAGGTCAGACAATTCCAAGTACAAAGAAAAGTTCATAGTCCACCTCAACAACCAGATCGTGCCAGTCCACGTGAAAGAGATTGCGTATTTCTTTGCAGAAAAGAAGAGCACATATCTGGTAACGCGGTCAGGCGCCAGCCAGCCCCTGGATTATTCTCTTGACACCATAGAGTCGGAACTTGATCCAAAACTGTTTTTCCGCATTTCCCGCAGCTGTATCATTGCCCTTGATTCTATAGACAGTATAGCAAGAGTCCCCGGCAGCCGCCTGGAACTCTCCCTTACAAAAGAAATCCCCGCCCTTACGGACCTTACGGTCTCAAGGGCGAGGGTCTCGTCTTTCCTTAATTGGTTTGAATCCTGATTACTCTGCCTC
This sequence comes from uncultured Bacteroidales bacterium, assembly GCA_946406275.1. The sequence continues at coordinate 27,323 of CAMJJZ010000008.1, forward strand.
GGGAGCCATGGTGGTGTAGACGTTGGTGACGTCTTCATCGTCCTCCAGAAGGCCTGTGAGCTTATCCAGGGTTGCACGCTGCTCAGGGGTGACTTCCTTGAGGTCCACGTTGGGGATCTGCTCGAAGCCACCGGAAACGAGCTCGTAGCCCTTTTCCTCGATGTACTTCTGGATCTGGCCGTAGGCGGTGTAGTCTCCGTAGATGGAGATTTCAACGGTCACGTTCTCATCCTCGTCCTCAACTTCCTGCTTGAAGACTTCCTCTGCGCCGAAGTCGATGAGCTCAAGTTCAAGTTCCTCAATGTCGATGGGCTTTGCAGGGTCTTCCTTGATACGGAAGACGCACTTGTGGTCGAACATGAATGCCACGCTGCCGCTGGTCTGGAGGGAGCCGCCGCACTTGGTGAAATAGCTGCGGACGTTGGCCACCGTACGGGTGTTATTGTCCGTTGCAGCCTCTACCAGGTATGCGATACCAAAGGGACCGAAACCTTCGTAGATGATCTCCTTGAAGTCGCCGCTCTTGGCCTCGGTGGCCTTCTTGATGGCGCGCTCGATGTTTTCCTTGGGCATCTGC
>CAMJJZ010000009.1 GCA_946406275.1 uncultured Bacteroidales bacterium
GGAGAAGTACACCCGGATGCCGTACTGCCGGAGGATATCGGCAATGGCGGCGGAGCGCTCCAGGTGCCACTGGTCCAGGATGGCCGGGGAGGCGTTCACGTTGTTCAGCACCACCCCGTTGATTCCCAGCTTCTGATTCAGTTTTCCGTAGGTGTGGATACGCTCTGCAGGCAGTTCCGCGGAGGTCCAGCCCCAGATGCTGGAACCGGCGTAACCGCGTTCTACGGTATCGTCAAGATTGTCCCAGTGGTCCAGGATGCGGTACTCGTAGGCCGGCTCTCCGGAAAGCGGAACAGTGGCTTCCAGCCAAAGCGAATCATTGCCCCTGGTGCAGGAGAGCGCCAGGAGCAATGAAAGAGTACCAATATTTATTAACCTATTCATCAAGCCCTTCAATCGGTCTTATAGTTCCGTCGGGGTTATACTTGAGTTCACATACCTTGAGGCTGCGGAGCCAGGTGCGGCCGCCGGAGGGCACGCTGTCGTGATGGAAGAGCCACCACTTGCCGCCGTACTCCACAATGCTGTGGTGAGTGGTCCAGCCCACAACGGGCGTAAGTATCTGACCCATATAGGTGAACGGACCGTACGGATTGTCTCCTATGGCATAGCACAGATAGTGCGTGTCACCGGTGGAGTAGCTGTAATAGTACTTTCCGTTGTACTTGTGCATCCAGCTGGCCTCGAAGAAGCGGCGCTTGTTGTCACCTGCGGTGAGGGGCTTGCCGTCCTTGTCAAGGATAACTATCGGCCTTGGCTCTTCGGCAAATTCCAGCATGTCTTCCCTGAGGAGCGCAACGCGGGGAGGGATTGCGGGTTCATCGTCCCCAGGGAAGGTACTTCCGGTGTCCAGAGCCTTATTGTTCCTGTAACGCTGCAGCTGTCCGCCCCAGATACCGCCAAAGTAGAAGTAGTGGCGGCCATTGTCCTCAAAAACACAAACATCGATGGAGTAGCTGCCCATCATGGGAGCGGGCTGCGGGATAAAGGGTCCTTCGGGCTTGTCGGAGACGGCCACGCCGAAACGGAAGATATCGGTCTTGTCCTTGGCGGGGAAATACAGGTAGTACTTTCCGCCCTTTCTGGCAACGTCACAATCCCAGAGCTGGCGCCCCGCCCAGGGGACGTCTTCCAAACGAAGGCTCACGCCTTGGTCCTTTACAGGGGAAGACAGTGGGTCGGGGCCTTCCAGACTCAGGACATGATAGTCTCTCATGTCGAAGTGGCTTCCAAAGTCGTCCTCCGGAATTCCGGACTCCCAGTCGTGGGAGGGATAGATATATAGTTTTCCGTCAAATACGTGGACGGAAGGGTCTGCCATGTAGTCCGCGGGAAACAGATAGCGTTTTTTCATTTTATCTGGCATAGCTGTGCAGGAATGGTTTCAGGTTGAAGTTTCTGTCTACCCAAAGAGGGGCGTCGTGCCTGCCGGGGATGGGCCAGCCGTTCTTCCAGCTGTCGCCGTCCGACACGCCCCAGACGTTGATGCGGCGCACTACGTCGCAGTTGCGGATGAACATGTCCAGGAAATCTCCCATGCGGGCGTTCCAGGCGGCGTAGACATCGTCAGGAATTCCGTCCTTGTAGGGGTCCAGCTTCTCCATCATGGCGTCGCGGGTCTCCGGGTTGCGCATGGCTTCGAAGAAGTTCATGCCGCTTACATCGGCACTCTGGGTGATGGACGGGAGGATGCTCATGTCCAGTTCCGTGATGCAGACGTCCAGGCCGGTTTCCTCCTTTACCCTGCGGATGTGGCTTTCGTAAAGGGCGAGGTCCGGATAGTCCATGCCCACATGTCCCTGGAAGCCCACGGCGTCTATGCGGATGCCGCGTGCCTGCAGGTCTTTCACCATCTCAAGGACGGTATCCAGCTTCTTGGGCTCATGCATGGAGTAGTCGTTGTAGTAGAGCTCCAGGTCAGGATCCGCCTCCTGAGCGCACTGGAAGGCCCAGGGGATGAACTCCTTGCCAAGGATCTGGTAGAAGGGGCTCTCACGGTAGGAGCCGTCTTCCATAATGGCTTCGTTCACCACGTCCCAGCCCTTGATGCGGCCTTTGTATCGGCCTACCACGGTGGAGATGTGCTGTTTCATACGGGCCTTCAACTCATCGGGGCCGATGAGGTTGCCCTCTTTGTCGTAGCAGAAGTCCGGGGTTAACTGGGAGTGCCAGATGAGGCAGTGGCCATATACTTCAAGGCCGTTTTTCTCTCCGAATTCCACATACTTGTCCGCCATGTCCCATTTGTACTGGCCAAAGACGGGCATAATCTCTGCGCTCTTCATGCAGTTTTCCGGTTCCACGGCGCCGAAATGCCTGAAGAGAACGGAATCCCCTTTGACATCGGCACCCATGATCTGGCGCACGTTCACGGCTGCGCCAAGGACGAATTTCCCCTCAAAGGCGTCTTTGAGGCCGGGCTCCTTAGGGGAACATGCAGCAAGGAGCATGAAAGTGATGGCAATTACTGAGTTTTTCATTATGATCTGGCTTCTATTTCACGGTTAATCTGGTCCATGCGCTCGTCGGAGAGCTCGTACTTGGAGATAATCCAGATAGCAAGGAGAAGGAGCGCTGCGGGTATCACGCAAACCAGCCACAGGATGCCCTGGAGGGCAAGGGGCGTCTGCGTTGCGGCTTCTGCGTTGAAGCCAACCCACGCCAGCACCAGGCCGGGAACCACGCCGCCAAGCGCCATACCGGCCTTGAAGAAGATGCCTGTGAGGGCGTTCACAATGCCGGCGATGCGTTTGCCGGTGGTGTACTCTCCATAGGCGATGACCTCCGGGACCAGGGCCCACATGTAGCCCGTGGCGGTGATGATGCCAGTGGATTTCACGAACTGGGCGATGCACAGGAGTACGAAATTGTCCTTGGTGGCGGGGATGGACACGAAGGTGTACATCATTGCCATACCCAGGATGGCCACGCCAAGGAAGAGGTAGAACATGCCCTTTTTGCCAATCTTGCGTTTGATGGCAGGCACAAGGGGCATGAATATGAAGGCGGGGATGGTTCCCAGCCACATGAACAAAGTTGTCAGGAGCGGGGTTGCACCCACGTTATAACTCATGAAATAAGCATCCGCAGCGTTGCCAACGCTCATCATAGCAAAAGCGGTGATGAAGAAGAAGGCCAGCACGCGGAGGGGCTTGTTGCGGACGAACTCCATCCAGAGGTCACTCACCTTCACGTTGGCGGCTTCCTTCTGGTCCATGACTACCCTCTCCTTACACTGAGAGAAGCAGAAGATGAGGAGCAACAGGCCTGCAATGGCGAATATGCTCATGGTGATAAACCATGCAGGAGCGGCCTCAGGGGTGTTGTAAACGGCAACGCCGTCCACCTTGGGGGCAAAGAAAGCTATGATGAGCGGCAGGGACTTCACGCACAGGGCGCCAAGGTTTGCCATGAACATGCGGGTACTGGTGAGAACGGTAATCTCGTTGGTGTCACGCGTGAGCGAAGCGTTGAGCGCACCGTAGGGCACGTTGACAAGCGTGTAGCACATGCTCATTCCCACATAGGTCACATATGCATACACCAGGGAGCCGCTGAAACCGTTCCAGAAGCACAGCATGGCAAGGCCCACCAGCGGAATGCCGCCCAGGATGAGCCAGGAACGGTATTTACCCCACCTGGGATTGCCCTTATCCACGATGGTTCCTACCACCGGATCCCACAGCACGTCCACAAGGCGGACGATGAGGAACATAAGGGCGGCGGCACCGGGGTCAAGCCCGAAGACGTTGGTGTAATAGAACAGCAGCCAGATGCTTATGGTCTGGTAAATGAGGTTCTGGGCCATGTCTCCGGACCCGAAACCTATCCTCTGTAACCAGCTTAGCTTGTAAAAGCCCTTGGCTTCAGTCTTTGGTGTACTCATATTATTACTGTCTGGATTCTAAGATTGCTTTAACGGTCCTGTGCCCCAGGGTGGCCTTGTCCTGGGGGTGGATGTCGTTCCACTCGCCAAGGTCTGCGTTGGGCACAAGATATACGCCGTCTACCTTCTCCGCGGTGCGGCGCTGTTCTTTCTGTACGCGGTTCCAGCCCCAGTCCGTATCAGTGAGCTCGGAGTGCTCGAAGGCGGCCAGTTCTATTATGTAGAACGGCAGGTCCGGAGTATTGAGCTCTTCCCTGCGGGTGCGTACCAGCGTTTCCAGGAGGTTTCCGTAATCTGCGGCGTTCCAGGTGTTGCTCTCTCCCTGGTACCATATGAAACCGGAGAAGGCGAAGTCCTTCAAAGGTGCCTCCATGGCATTGTAAAGGCCAACGGGCTTCCAGCGGAGGAACACCTCCGACTCACGGGCCGGCATCCTCCTGCCCGGCTTGTGCTCCCAGCCCTTGAGGAGGGAGACCTTGCCCTTGGGAGTCTCTACGCTATACTGCTTGTCCGGGACAAAGCCGGGGGCATTGCCGCCGCATGCGTAAAGATGAATCTCCACTGTGTTCTCCCCTTCCCTTAGTATGCCATCCGGCACGCTGTAGTTACGGGGCGGGTACATGTATGTGGTATTTCCAACATAGTGCCCGTTCACGAAGGTGGAGTCTGCATCTATGATGGCGCCAAGGTGCAGCACCGCAGGGCCCGCCCAGCCCTTGGGGAGGCGGAAACTGCACCTTAAGAAATGGCTGCCATATATATTGTCACCGTTACTGTCCACACCCCATGACCTGGAGAAAATGTCAACTCCTTTCCATTTTGCCGACTTGTTGGCGGGAAGGGCATTGTGGGCGTTCTGCCAGTCCACGTAAAGATGTGCGTTGAAATTGTTCAGGCTGTCAAGGACCCCCGGTTTGCGAAGGAAAGCAAGCTCCTCCCTGGAATAGGAAGGAAGGACGTCTTCACGCAGCCAGGCCTCTATGGGAGAACCGCCCAGCGAGGCGTTGACCATTCCCACGGGAATGCCGGTCTCTTCGTTCAGATACCTGGCGGTAAAGTAGCAGACAGCACTCCAGCCAAGGCCGGCAGCCTCACTGTCCAGAACCTGCCAGGAGCACTCAGGAAGGTCTTCACGGGGGCCGTCAAAGTCATATACCTGCGGTACTTCCAGATACCGGACATTGGGATTGGAATAGCCCTTTATCTCCTCTGAAACCGCATCCAGGCAGCGGTTTACGGGAAGCTCCATATTGGACTGGCCGGAGCACAGGAACACGTCTCCCACCAGGATGTCTTCAAGGACGATATCGTTCACAGAAAGGGTGTAGGGACCGCCGGCGGGAGTGGCGGGGAGCTCTGCCCTCCAGGAGCCGTCACGGCCCGCCCTTACGCTAAGCTTCTCTCCCTGCCACTGCAGAGTAACCTTTGCACGGGGCTCCGCCTTGCCCCACACCGGGACGGGACGGTCCCGCTGGAGCACCATGTGGTCCCCGAAAACTTCAGGTAATGCTACAGGACTTATCTGACTGCATGAAGCCAGAACTGCAAGAAGGGTTACAAAAAGCGCTTTTTTCATGTTACAAAGTTATCAAAAAGGCCCCTGTAAAGGGGCCAGAAATGTTTCAGCGGTTTTCAAAAATAAACCACAAATGTTGTATTTGTTACATTTTATATAGAATTCATAACCTTGCAGGATTATTCGAATAATTTGTCCAATTCCTCGCGGTCCGTGACGTCAGAATACTTGGCCACGAACTCCTTCGGAGAGAGGCCGAAGTAACTCCGGAAGGAGTTGGAGAAATAGGACGGCGTAGAGAAGCCAACGCGGTACGCAACCTCGGAAATATTCACCTTGTCGTGTACCAGCAGATAGGCCGCCTGCTTCATCCTGGTGCTCTTTATGAGGCTGGACGGAGAGATGCCCAAAGCTTCCTTCAGTTTGCGGTTCATGTGCACGCGGCTCATGCCAACTTCGCGGCTCAGGTCCTCAACGCCGAACTCCGGATTGTCCAGGTTCCGCTTCACGATTTCCATCACGCGGTCCATGAGGCCACCGCCCACGGGGGTTACCTTTACCTCGTCGTAGTCGTACTTGGTGCCACCGGAGAACTTGCCGCGCATGGTTTCCCGGGACGATATAACCTGCGCGATGGAACTCTTAAGCAGCTCTATGGAAAGCGGCTTTGACAGGAAGCGGTCCGCGCCGCTGTCTATACTCTCCAGATGACTTGTTTCGTCCGTGGACGATGTTAGGATAATCACCGGGATGTGGTTGGTGACAGGGTTGTGGCGGATCTTGCGGCAGAGTTCCAGGCCGTCCATCCCGCTCATCACAAGGTCTGTGACAACGGCGTCCGGCTGGGCTGCGGAAATATCGGCCCAAGCGTCCTGAGCGCCGGCGAAGGTCTTGACGTTGTACTGAGAGCGGAGCTCGGCCAGGAGGTAGTCCCGGATTTCGGGATCATCGTCCACAATGACGATGCTCCTGCGGGACTTGACCACTTTGTCTGACGATTCTGCAGAGGGCGTGAAGGCGATGTCCTCCGTAGTGCGCACCATCTCTTCAGTGGTAGGCATCTTGGTGTATAGGTCCTTGTGGTGCGAGGTGTGGGACATTTCCTGCTCCGTGAGGTGGTCGCAGCCAACTGGCATTGTGACGGTGAAGCATACGCCATCTTCCGTGTTGGCGGCCGTGATGGCACCGTGGTGCAGCTCCACCAGCATCCTGGTAAGGCTCAGACCCACTCCGCTGCCCATCTTGGCATCCAGGACGTCGCTCTGGAAGAACCTTTCAAACACCTTCTCCAGATTGCTGTCGTCTATGTGGGAGCCGCTGTTGGTGATGGTGAGTCTCACCTGCTGGAGAACCTCCGGCACAAGGGCTCCGCCGTTTTTCTCCGGGGCCGATATGCCTATGCTTATGCGTCCGCCGTCCGGCGTATGCTTGAAGGCGTTGGAAAGGAGGTTGAACACTATCTTGTCGAAGTTGCCCTGGTCTATCCAGAGATTCTCCACTTCCGCCGCCGCGTTCAGGCTCAGATTGATGTTCCTGGTCTTTGCCATGTCGTCGAATGACTGCATGATGTCCCTCACGAAGTACACGATGTCCGTCTCACGGAAGTACAGCAGCATCTTGCCCTCGTCCACCTTGCGCATATCCATTATCTGGTTTACCAGGCGGAGGATGCGGAGGGAATTGCGGTACATGAGGTTGTAAAGGTCTTTCTGATGAGGATCCTTCTCAGCCTCGCGCATCTGTTTCAGAGGCGACATCAGGAGTGTCAGAGGCGTACGTATCTCATGTGAGATGTTGGTGAACATCTTGAGCTTGAGTTCCTTTATTTCCGATGCCTCCCTCTCTTTCACATGCTCCTTGCGGCGCTTCAGGAAATAGCGGACCAGCATCACAAGACCCATGAATGCCAGGCAATACACGGCTATGGCCCACCAGGACAGATACCACGGGTATAGTATCCTGATTGGTATGGATGCAGAAGAATACTCCTGAGGCGTACCGTCGAAATATGCCTTGACGGTAAGATTGTAGCGCCCGGAAGGCAGATTGCTGTACGACACCTCGTGTGACGATGCCGGAATGGTGCGCCACTCCTGGTCAAACCCTTCAAGCCTGTACGTATAACGTATCTTCATGGGGTTGGTATACTCCAGTACGGAGAACTCCATGGAGAAGGTGTTGGAGTCGCTCGGAAGGGTGATTCCCTTGGCTGAATCAAAGTCAACCTCCTGATTCAGCGCAGTAAAGCGGGTAAAATACAACGGCGGTATGGAATGGACTTTCTGCAGTACCACCTGGGGGAAAAAGCTTGTAACCCCGTCGGTTCCGCCAAAGTACAGCTTCCCGTCCTTATCCTGGAGCGCCGCTCCGTGGTGGAACTCGTTGCCCTGCAGGCCGTCATAGGAATAGTAGCTTGTGAACGCGCGCGTCTGCTGGTTCATTCGGTTCAGACCATAGGACGTGGAAATCCAGAGCGTTCCGTCTCCGGCTTCCATGATTGCGGAGATGACATTGCTTGAAAGGCCGTCGGCCTCCGTATAGTAGCGTACCGATGCACCGTTGCGGTCGCAGGCTGCAAGGCCCTCGCCGGTACCAATCCACAGAACGCCGTCAGACCCTTCGTGGAAACAGTACACACGGGCTTTTCCAAGTGCGTTCCCAACATCGTATGGATAAAGCCTTCCAACCACATGGTTGTAAAACATCGGCCCGTTATAGGTGCCTATCCACACCGTTCCCATACGGTCTATATAGAGGGCACTCACCCACATATTGTTATCTTCCGCCACTTTTTCGGTCACCTTTTCCGCGGTAGCGTCCACTATGCTCATACCGGCACCGTAAGTACCCACATACAGGAGGTCCCCAAGAGGGTCATATGCCAGACAGCACAGGTTATCTGTCCCTATGTCCTTCGAGCCCGCAAACTGCCTAAGGCCGCGCGAGGGCGTATATATGAAAAGGCCGCCAAGGTAAGTGGCTATCCAGAGTTTACCGCTACGGTCGAAAACCATATCGGTCACGGAATCTACAGTGAGTCCTGTGGAAGCGGCGTCAATTATTTTCCTGCTGCCGTCGGGGGATATTATGTGGACTCCGCCGCCGTCGGTGCCAATACAAATGGATCCGTCACGGGGGTCTTTTGCCACTGACGATACGCAGCCATAGTCAATCCTGGTGTACTCAAAGCCGTACATGGAGCTTGGTATGACCATGACTCCGGTCTGGTAGGCGCCCACCCAGATATTGCCCTGATTATCCTCAACCAGGGAATGAACCTTCCAGCGGGAGATATCCCTGCCCACAGATGGGAGGTCTGCGGGACTTAACCTATCCGCGGCCATATCATATACCTTCAGGCCGCCCAACTCCGTTCCAACCCAGAAGAAGCGCGTTCCAGCCCTGTTGAGCGTTCTGTCGTACAGGAGTGAAAAAGCCTGACAGGCCCTTGCACCGGGGTCTGAAGACTGCCTTATGACTCCAGTTGATGCATCATATATGTACAGCCCGGTCATAGTGGCCAGAAGGATGTTGCCGCTCACCGGGTCTTCCTCGAAGGCTTTTATTTCCACTGATGGAGGTAAAGGGATGTCCTGCTTCTCAAGGGTGGATGCATCCACCACGGCAAGGCCTCCGGTCTCACCGGCTATCCATACCCAGCCCCTGGAGTCCTGAAACATCCGGAAAACAATGGCGGAAGCAAGGCTTGGCGACAGTTTGCTCCGCCTCTCCTCCTTTGTTTTGTGACTTTCCACATCCAATATATAAACTCCGTGCTGGGAAGATCCCACCCAGACTTCCGTCTCACCTATGCCTGTCTTGATCTCCTTGATAGCCAATATATGTTGAGTGGATCCGGGAAAGAGCGAATCATTGAGGTCTACACGGGTAAAACTGCGCAGTGAGGGATCGTATGTCTGGAGTCCCATTGACGTACCCACCCAGAACGTCTTGCGGCTATCCTGGAAAGCGGTGAGGACAAGGTCGCTGGCAAGGGCATCCTCCTTGTCGCGTACGTGGCGGAAGGTAACAAAATCGCGTCCGTCAAAACGGGCCAGACCGTTTTCCGTGCATATCCAGACAAAGCCCTGGGCATCCTGACAGATGCTGTTCACCTGGCTGTTGGGAAGACCGAATTCCGTTGTATAAAGGCGTGCCCGCTGTGCTTTTGCCGTAAATAACGGTAACACGCACAGCAATGTTACAATTGTAAGATGTTTCAAATGATGTTTCAAACGTACATGTTTCAGTGTCATGTTACAAATTTAACAAAAGTTTTGAAACATCGCACAAAAAAGAAGGCCAGCCTTGCGGCCAGCCTTCATTCTTAAGCTATAAGTGACTCTTAAAGGAGAATCACCTTGGTGATGGTAAATCCTACACCCTGGAAGCGGAGACCTTTAGCCTTGAGCTCGTCAACGGCTTCGTCCGGAACGGTGGCTTCGAAGTAACCGTCGGCATCAACCTTGGTACCCTGAAGTTCAGACCAGTCGCTCCAGTCATCGACGTGCTTGAAGATGGGGTTGTAGTCGTCACCCTTGCCGCTGATGAACACGCGGATTATATCGTCACCCATTACGGTTTCGAAATTCTCTGCGGGAATCACAAGCGTGGCGCTCCAGCTGTCAAATGCAGTCTCTTCAGTCCACAGGACCACGGGACCGGGAACCAGGACGACCTTTGTGATGGTGAATCCTACACCCTGGAAACGGAGGCCTTTTGCCTTGAGCTCGTCAAGGGCGGCTGCAGGGATGGCGGCTTCGAAGTAACCGTCGGTATCTACCTTGGCACCCTGAAGTTCAGACCAGTCGCTCCAGTCGTCAACGTGCTTGAAGATGGGGTTGTAGTCATCGCCCTTGCCACTGATGAACACGCGGATAATGTCTCCTTCCTTGGCGTTGGCGAAGGTCTCTGCAGGGACAACGAGCGTTGCACTCCAGCTGTCAAATGCGGTCTCAGTATCGAACAGGACGTCCGGTCCCACTACCAGCATAATCTTCCTCACGGTGAATCCTACGCCCTGGAAGCGGAGACCCTTCGCCTTGAGCTCGTCAAGAGCTTCGGCAGGGATGGCGGCTTCGAAGTAACCGTCGGCATCAACCTTGGCACTCTGAAGTTCAGACCAGTCGCTCCAGTCGTCAACATGCTTGAAGATAGGATTGTAGTCGTCACCCTTTTCTTTAAGGTATACACGGATGATATCTCCGGCCTTGGCTGTTGCGAACTTCTCTGCAGGAACAACAAGCGTGGCGCTCCAGCTGTCGAATGCCGTCTCGGTATCCCAGATGACGCTGTCGCCCGTAGCCTTCTTCTCTGCATAGAGACCAAGGACTGCGAAACCGCCACCGGTGAAGAGCAGATGATGCTCGTCAAGGATATCAAGCAGATCGGGAGCATCGCTCAACTTCATGGTAATGATCCATGTCTTTGCGTTGTTGTCCTTCATACGTTCGTTACCGGGCTGGATATCGGCAGATGTGTAGTTGGCTGCCCACCAGCCGTCGGTTATACGGACCTGAGGATTCTTACCGGAAATGTAAACATAGATGGTCTCATTCTTGATCCTGTCCCAGACCTCCTGAGGGAATGTGGCAACACACTCGTTATTGCCATCCATACCCTCCAGGCCAAAGCGGTACTTGGCATCCCAAGATGCTTCTCCTATGCCCTTAGGATCAGGATTCTCCCAGAGAGCCTCCCAGTTGGAAGGAAGCGGATCAGGGATGAAGTCTCCAACCTTTACTGCGGTGAGCTTGTTGGTTGCAACGTCAAGGACGAGATCCCAATAGCCCTCACTAGGCACGACGATGTTCTCACCGTCCTTCTTAAGGGCAAGCGTAAAGGTGTTGTCCTCTCCGTCTACCGCCTGGAATTCTCCATCGGCACCAAGGACTTCCACATCGCGCTTGTCCATGCGGAACTTGAAGGCCTCTTCTTCATGAATCTCAACGGCGCTAGCTTTCCATGACAGCTGTTTGCCGTTGTCATTCATGGCGATGTCCTTATCCCAGTTGTTTCCTTCGATGTTGCCGATTATTGTCCAGGCAAACCTCTCGGCAAGCGATGCGGTGAAGCTCCAGGTATTAAGATCAAGGGTTATATCCCAGAAACCATACTCAGGGAGAGAGATACTCTTTCCGCCCTTGGCAAGCTTGCCTGCAAAAGAGTCTTCGGCATCCTGTGCAGAGAGCTCACCGTCAAGGCCATAGACGTTTGCCTCGTCTGTACCCATACGGAACTTGAACTCTTCGCCAAGATCGTAATGAAGCTTTGCAACTGTCCATACCAGCTTGTCTCCCTGGTCCTCCAATACGGTGTTGGTATCCCACTTGCTGCCGCCAATGGTGCCATAAAGGAACCAGTCAGTAGCCTTGTAAGGCCAGGCTTTCTGGATAACCTTGAACTCTCCGCGCTCAGTCTTGGAGCTGATGGTAATAATGGCTGCGCGCTTCGCCTCGGTGTTCTGCGCCACTTTCACCTTGACGGTGTTGTCTCCGGGCTTACCGGATTCGGGGTCGAACTTGAGCCAGTCTACAGGGCTGCTGATAAACCAATAATCAGGAGCGTTGAAGTCAAAGCTAATCTCCTCGCCTTCCGCCTTTACTTCCAGAGAGTCCGGTTGCACGGTGATGCTCTGGGAGATGACCACAGGCTCTTTCTCAAGAAGGTCGTCGCAGGCAGCGGTTCCAAGGAGAACCGCTGCTGCTGCAGCTATAATGTTAAATAATTTGTGCTTCATAGTATCAAACTAATTTACTGAATGAAGTATATTCTATTGGGGATATAGCCCTCACCGGTAAACAGCAGGTGCTTCTGGTCAATAGTGTCAAGGAAAGGAGTATCCTCAGAAATGTTGATTTCGATGTGATAGGTTCCGTCACCGTTGTCAATCATCCTTTCCGGAAGGTTCGCACCAATATCTCCTACAACCCAGGCGGCATCCCACCATCCGTTAGTGACGCGGACGTTGAACCAGTCTGCAGCAGGAGTGAGCTCCAGGTAGAAGGTTTCGGTCTTGAGTCTGTTCCAGACATCCATAGGGAAGGCATATATTTCCTCGCCCGTGGTAGCTTCCTCGGAAGAGAAGCGGTACTGGCCACTCCAGCTCACCTTCTCACCAAGCTCATTCACCCAAACCACTACCTCTACGGGACCGTCACCGTCCTCGACCCATACATCTTCGTAGACATAGATGCCGATAGGGGTGAATCTGTCACCGGTAATAAGAAGATGCTGCACGTCTATGACGTCCATGATAGGATCTCCTTCCAGAGTGATCTCGGCGGTCCATGTTCCGTCTTCGTTGTCCTTGAAGAGAGCATTGCCGGGCTGGAAGTCGGCACCTGTAAAGGTGGTGCTCCACCAGCCGGTGGTAATGCGGACCTGAGGATTGTTATCGTCATCGGCCTGTACATCCACGTAGAATGTACTGCCCTTTATGGAAGCATCCCAAACTGCATCAGGGAAAGCGTAAATCTCTTCACCTGTGCTGTTGGTTTCGTTGGAGAAGCGGTAATCACTGCTCCAGCTTACATGGTTGCCGAGGCCGTTCTTCCACAGGAACTTCTTACCCTTCTCCCAGTGACCCACAGGCTGCTTGTAAGTGAATTCCGGAAGGAGGAATACCTTTCCGTCAATGGTGTACAGTTTTCCCACGAACTGTCCCTGATAGACTTTCTTAGGAATATAGTATACCAAGGAATTGGAGCCCTTGCGGTAGAAACCGGTGTCGGGAATAATCACAGGCTTCTCATCCTCGTCAAGGAGTTCAACCTTGTTGATGAACTCAAGGTCGTTGCCGTATACGGTGAACAGGGAGCCGCCTTTAACGGTTTCTTCCAGCTGAACGGAATAACCGGTAATAGCGGTATTGCCCACGGTGAGTTTGATCTTGCTCACCACTTCTTCTCCGTCTGCCTTGCGGAAGATAATGCTTCCGCCGTCAGCGGAAACGCCTGCAGGCACGACAACCTTGATAACCTCATTGGTGATAAGCTTGCTAGTGCTCACGGTAACGTTCTCCGGGAATATGATTTCCGAAATTTGATCGAAGCATGAACCGTAGATGGTCATCTCCTGTCCGGGAACCACTTTCGTGGGGGAGAAGGACTTGATGGCAAGAACGGATTCCGCCACCTCCGCCTCTTCCTGCTCCAAAAGATCACAGGCTGTAAAAGCTCCCATCAGAGCGACTGACAGAAACAGTCCAAAATATTTAAATATCTTCTTCATAGCTGTATTCCTTTTTTATTCTCCTGCGGGGGCCGATACATTATCCCATCCGGGATTCTGTTTGAGATTGGGATTCTTCTTCAGCTCTGACTGAGGAATAGGATAGAAGTAGTACTTGTCGTCCCACTGGCGGGTAACAGGTACGCGGGTAAGCTGGAGGTTTTTGCTGATACTTGCAACCTGGATGGTCTTGAAGTACTGCTCTCCCTTCTTCCAGCGGCGGACATCCCAGAAACGGTGGTTCTCGAATGCAAGTTCCACAAGGCGCTCACGCTCGTAACGGGCAAGCCAGGCATCGCCTTCCTCATTGAACCAGGGCATCTGAATGTCCTCGCGGTCACGGAGGACGTTGATTGCCTGGTTGGCAGTGAGACCGTAGGTGGCGTCATTGGCGCTGCCGGTGGCATGGAACACTGCCTCTGCATAGTTCAGGTAAACCTCTGCAAGGCGGAAGATAATCCAAGTGTGACGACGGCGAGTCTGGTTGTCTGCGGTAGTGACGCAGGAGCCGTCCACATACTTCCTGAGATAATAACCTGTAGGAGTAGCACCATATTTAGGAGAAGCATTGTAGCCTCCAAGGTAGGTCTGGATGGTCTGCTTCTGAGCACCGTTGGTGGGCCACTCGTCACCGTTCTTAACCACGGTGAGGGCGAAACGGGGATCCAGTCCGGCGTAAGGATCCGCGGTAAGGTCTATGACACCGGGATTACGCTGGGCAAAGGTCTGGCCGTTGCTCTTATACTCATACTGGTCAACAAAACTCTGGGTAGGGCAGTTGCCGGAAGAGCCATTCTCTACACCCACGGGATAGTTTGCCATCTCGAAGGAGTTGTTCTCACCACGGCCGATTCCGAAGATAATCTCCGGATTGAAGAAGGCATCGTGGCCCCACAGGGAACCGTATGCACTTAGGCTCAGGCCCCATGTGCTTGCATTGTCAAGGATGACCTTGCAGGCCTCGGCGGCCTTCGCCCATTTGGTTTTATCGTTTTCCGGGTTGAACAGAGGAGATGCAGCGTAAAGCAGGGTACGTGCCTTAAGGGCGAATGCTGCTATACGGGTTGCGCGGCCCACCTCAGCACCAGGCTCCGTAAGATAGGAGATAGGGAGGTAAGGGGCAATGGCGTCAAGTTCGTTCACGATGAAGTCCACAATCTCACTTGCAGGCGCACGCGAGATGTTGTTTGCCTCTGCATTGGTGAGGGTGGAGACCACCAGAGGAACGTCTCCGTAAGCGCGGAGCAGCTCAAAATAGAAGTATGCGCGGAGGAAACGGAGTTCGTAAGGGAACAGTTCCATCTGCTGCTGCCAGGTGCTGTAACCGGAGTTGTACTGCCACTCGGTAAGGTCTGCCTGATATATCTTCTCCAGATACATGCAGACATCGGCTATGCCGGTGTAGCACTTGGTCCAAGTCCTGGAATATGAGTTGGCTGCGCTCCAGCCGCCGTTTACATAGTTGTTCACAGCACCGGTCTCAAGGGCGTACATGGCCTCGTCGGTAGCACCGGCAAGGAAGTATGCGCTGTTGGATTCGAACTCGTTGTTGTAGACCTGTGCGTAAACGTCGAAGATCATGTTTTTGATACCATTCTCGAAGTATTCGTAAGTCCATGCCTCGTCACGCGTGTTTTCCTCAGTATAGTTGAGATCCACACACGAGGCCGTAATGACACAGGCGAGAATGAATAAGCAAATTTTATTGAGTTTCATAATTCAATCTATATTAGAATACAACGGAAAGGCCTACGGTTACGGCTTTCATCACCGGATAGCCGGTGTTGAGGTTCTCGGCATCCATGCTGGGGATGTTGTCGATGGTCAGGAGGTTCTGGCCCTGGAGGAACACCTTTGCGGAGGAGACCTTCATGCTGTTCAGGATGAAAGGAGGGAGTTTGTAGTAGACTTCGCAATCGCGCAGTTTGAACCACCTTACGTTGCGGTACCAGATAGTGGAGTTCTGTGCATTGTTTGCGACGCTTGTAGTGGAAAGGCGAGGATAGATTGCATTTGCACCTGCAACGTCGAAGCAGTTGTCGTAGTACTCCTGAGAGAGGTTCCTGTTGTCCGAGAGGGCGCCCCAGACACCGTCAACATACATGAGGTGCTTGATCTGGTTGCCTGCTCCCTGGAAAGTGGCGTTCACGCCCAGTCCCTTGAACTCCATTCCAAAGTTGAATGCGTAGTTGAGGGAAGGGAATGCATTGCCATAAGCCATGGTCACATAGTCGTTCTCGTTGATGACGCCGTCTTCGTTGACATCCTGGTATTTGATGTCACCGGGCTTCACCTGACCGAACTCCTGAAGAGGACTTGCATCAATATCGGCCTGGTCCTGGAAGAATCCAAGGGCTATGAGGCCGCGCTCTGCATCTGCGGGACCGCCGATGACGGAGAGGTTGGGATATGCAGGAGTCTCAATCCAGTTGAGAATCTGACTCTTCACGGCGGAGAGGTTGGCGCCGAAGTTAACATTGAGACCGTTGCTGTAGGTCTTGGCGAAGCGGAGACCCGTTTCAATACCGTAACTTGCAACGACGCCCTTGTCATCGTAAGCGGACTGGATACCCACGACGTCTGAGTTCAGGGAGGCTGCGCTCACCAGGATGTTGCGCCTCTGCTGATAGAATGCGTCGAAGGTGAAGTCCACGTACTTGGCAATCCTCATGTCCGTTCCCACGTTTGCCTTGTAGGCGGCCTCCTGACGGAAGTCTGTTGTAGGGAACTGGGTAAGGAATGCGCCCCAGGTGCCTGCGAAGTTCTGGCCATACCAGAACTGGCCGTGCGAGCTGTTCCAGGAAGCGAGCCAGAGGCCGTTTGCGGGAACGTAGTCGGTATGCTGAATACCGGCCGATGCACGGAGCTTGCTATAGTTGACCGACTCGGATTCAGGGTTGTCCACAAGGATCCAACCAAGGCTCATGGTAGGAGAGAACGCCCATTTTGAAGGGTAGCAGCGGTTGGAACCGTTGGCTGCCAGGACGATATCGGCCATGAACTTGTTGGCGTGGTCGTAATGTGTATAGAGGTTGAAGTTCTCACGGTACCAGGTGTTGCTCTGGCCGTCGCGGACCTCGCTCTTCATATTGTAGTTGGCGTTCCATGCCAGGTTGTCACCGTTACCAAGCTGCTTTGCATATTTGAAACCGGTATTGATGGTTCCAATGCGCCACTGGGAATCGACCCAATAATTAAAGGTAAGCTTGTCCTCAACGGTACCCATGACGGTTTCCTGGATTGCACCGCCCACATACTGGTCCCAGCCGTACTGGTAACCCTTGGTGCGGTTTTCAATGGTATTGGAAGAATTGTCATATGCACCGCCTACGTAGAACTTGAGACCTTCCATGAGGAAGTCCAGGTCCTGTTCAAGGGTAACATCGGCCCAAATCTGACGCTGATGAGTCTTGGTGTAACCTGTACCGGTGGCCTTTGCTACCAGGTTGTTGTTGCCGTATGCCTGGCTACCGCCCCATACGCCGCCGGCGGTCTTGATGGGGAATGCCAGTGCCGGAACCTTGTAAAGATGCCACCATGCATCGTTGGAGTTGATGTTGGGAACACCGTTGGTCTCCATGAAGATTGCAAGGATGTTGGTCTTTACCCTGGTGGTCTTGGTCACCTGGAAGTCAACGTTTGTGCGGATATTGGCCTTGGAATACTTGAGCTGGGAGTTCCAGTCGCCCTGGTCCGGGTTCTTGTACAGACCTTCGGCGTCGGTGTAGTCAAGTTGAGTGTAATACTCAACGTTCTTGGAGCCGCCGTACATGGAAATGAACGCGTGGGACTCGTTGGCTGTATTCTTGAAGACCTCGTCCTTCCAGTTTACGTTAGGATAGACGTAAGGGTTGCCGCCCAAGGTGAAATTCTTGAGCTCGTCAGCGGTGTAGGCGGGATCGAATCCGTCATTTGCCCTTGCCATGTTCAGAGCGTTGGCATAGTCGTATGCGCTCACCATGGGGGCCATCTCAGGATCGAACTGGAGCTTGCGGGAAGCGCCGGCCTTGAGGTTGAAACCGGTATCGGCTTTGCCGCGCTTTGTTTTCACAAGGAGCACGCCGTTGATACCTTCGTGTCCGTACATGGCCACGGCGGCGGCGTCCCTGAGGACGGTGACGCTCTCTACCTCTTCAACCGACAGGCGGTCGATGGGGCGTTCCTGGCCGTCTACAAGGATGAGAATATCCCTTTCACCAGTTGTCTGGACTCCACGGATGTTGAAGGAAGCACCTCTGCCTTCCTCGCCCTTGAAACCGGTGTTCTGGACAGCGGTAAGGCCAAGGAGTTTGCCATAGAGGGCATCGGCAAGGCTGATTGCCGAGGTACGGCTTAGTTCTTCAGCGGTGATAGTATAGGTTGCGGCAGTGGTAAGATACTCAGAGCTCTCAACCCCATAGCCCAAATCTACGGTCTGTGACTTCTTGTCACCGAGCTCGACTTGAGCGTTTACTGTCACAGGAACTGCGCAGAACCCCAACAGGCTGTATATAAGTATATTGCGTAATTTCATAATCGTGAAAATTTCTATTTATTACCAACCAGGATTCTGAGTAAGACCATATTTCTTCTGAACCTCGATACGGGAAACCGGATCAAGATACCATTTGTTTGTCCAGTAGCCCGGATCCCACCAGCGGCGGTGACCGTTGGTAATTTCAGGCTTCTCGTATTCAAACTTAGGCCAAGGAGTAGAAGGATCCCAAGTCTGGTCGCCATCGGTAAGGCGGTTGCCATCGGCATCCAAACGATAGATTATAATCTCATGAAGAGGTTTGGTAAAGAGATCCTGCCTCTTGCGGCGGACCATGTCGTAAAGACGGTCACCGCATTCGGAACCAATCTCGCAGTTACGTTCACGAAGGATTTCCTCAATGAGGTTAGCCTTGTTGGAGGTGAGGCTAAGACCGGGGTTCATTACCTCGATACGTCCAAGACCAACGCGGCTGCGGACAACGTGGAGATCGTCAAGGGCATCGGAGAACTTGCCTAACTCGGCCTCTGCCTCTGCCTTGATGAGATACATTTCTGCCAGACGGATGTAGGCGCATCCAATGAACTCGTCGTCCATACGGCCGCTCTGGTAGTCCAGCATCCACTTGAACTTCCTGTAACCGGAAGCGCAGTCGTCGGAGCCGATGTCACCGAACTGGTCTTTCTTGTAATACATAGCGCCGTTGTACCATGTGTCAACAAAGGTGAAGCCCTTGTCGCTGTAGTCGAATCCGGCGGGGAGAGAACGCCTGGGAACCAGTACGGTCTCGTACAGACGGGGATCGCGGTCTGCGAACATGTCTGCGCCGGTGGGGTTCTTGCCTGCTCCGTAAATATTGGAATAAGGGAACACGCGACCGTCCTGCATGCCGAAGCACTCCTGAAGCTCGTTGGTGGGAACTGCACCGCCCTGACGATAGCAGTCAAGTGCGAAGCCTCTCCAGCCCCAGCCCCAACCGTTGTTCACGTTACCGTCCTGTACAGAACTGGACATGAGCTGAGTGGGATGGGCGTCGAAGAGTTTCTCGTGATTGGTTTCATCGTTGCGGTAGCGGTAAGCCCTGCGGAATGCAGCACGGTAACCAGCCTCATCGTTAGTTTTAGGCTGGATGAGAGCGTAGTAATTACCGTTGGCTTCATTGTCGGCAAAAAAGTCGTTGCAGTAGTCAAGGCAACGCTGCCAGAGGGATGCGTCATAACTTCCGAACCAAACGTGCTCGATGTTGGTGAACTCGGTCATCTTGTCCGGAGTGTACTCCATGTAAGGAGCGTCACTGTTGAACAGAGGAGATGCAGCGAACATCCATACCTTAGCACGAAGTGCGCGTGCGGATGCGCGTGTGAGGCGTCCGGACCACTGGCCTATATCGGAGTTGGGGATGTTCCAGATAAAGCCGGGCTCGTTGATGGCGCAGACAATCAGGGAGTCGATGAACTCTACGGTCTGCTTTGCGGTTGCACGGCCGCCGGTGAAAGCTTCACCCACGCCGTATGCCTTTTTGGCCAGGCAGAGACCGCCGAAGTTACGGAACGCGTCGTAGTAACGGCTGGCCATGATGGTGTAGGCCTCGCCCTTGAGACGGCTCTTTTCGTCGTCCGACATATCGGGGACTCTGTCTATATTCTCGATGATCTGCCAGCATTTGCGGACTGTCTCGTAGATGGACACGCGGCCGCCGGCGTCGGAATCAAGACCACTCTTGGTGGAATAGGAGAACTTACCCTGGAAGTTACCGTCCTCGGTATCCTGAGCGTCTTCCGTAAGAAGACCGGGATAGTAGCTCTGCTTGGGACCACCCCAGGAAACATAGCAGTGATAGGAGTCTGAAAGAACGTCGATAGGAGCGCCGTTCATCATGTTTCCGGAAGTGTAGGTGCAGTAGAGCTGTCCATAGGCACTCCAGAGGAAGTTACGTGTATATTCTGCGCTGGAGAATACGGTGTCGATGTTCACGTCCACACCCGGAGCCTTCTCAAGGAAGTCGTCACCAACTGCGAAGCGGTCTACGCAGGAAGAAACGGAGAAGGCGGCGAAGATTCCCAGAACCAGTACAATATTCAATATCTTTTTCATATTCGTATATGCATTAGAAGTTAAGCTGTGCACCGATGTTGAAGACGCGGGTCATAGGATAGCGCACGCCGAAGTCAAGGCCGGAGCCGGGAGCTTCGGGGTCGTTACCGTCAAACTCGGAGAAGGTGAGGAGGTTCTGTCCGGAGAGGTATACCCTTATATAATTGAAGAACGGGATGCTCTTGGGCTTGTTGATTGTGTAACCAATCTCGACGTTCTTCAGACGGATATACTTGGAATCTACCAGCCAGGCGCGGGAATCATGGTTGTTATGAACCCTGTTGGTGAAGGAGATTCGGGGCAGGATAGCATCGGGGTTGTCCACTGTCCAGGAATTGTCTGCAACCCACTGGGTGAGGGCCGATGTGTTAGTAGAACCGAACTGGTCGCGGAAGTAACCGTTAAGCATACGGTTAACGTGGTCTGCGCCAGTCCACAGCATAGAAACATCTAACTTCTTATAATGGAAAGAAGTGTTCAGGGAGAAGGTAATTTCCGGAGTGGAAGTGTAGCCTATGGCCTGCTGGTCGTTTGCGTCGATGATACCGTCGCCGTTGAGGTCCACATAGACGCAGTCACCATACTTGAGGGCCACATTCTGGTCCGGCATGGGAACGCCGTACTTTTCAAGGTAGCGGTCCTCGGTGCCGGGCTGGTAGAACTCGAAGAGCTCATAACCGAAAGGCTGTCCTACTGGGAGACCGGTGTGCTTGAGGTAGTCGTACATGGGCTCGACCTCCAGCATTTCCACAACCTCGTTCCTTGCAAATGAATAGCTGGGAGAGATTGAATAGCGGAAGTCTCCGATCTTGTCTTCCCAGTTGAGGGTGATTTCGTAACCGTGATTCTTTACGCGGCCCTCGTTCACATAGCTTGAAGGCAGTGATGTAACTGCGGGCAGCGTGGAAGCGTTGGACACAAGGATGTGGTTACGATCCTCCCAGAAGAAGTCTACATAAGCGTGGAGGCGCTCCTTGAAGAAGGCTGCGTCCACACCGATGTTGGTCTTCTTTGCGGTTTCCCAGGTAACGTTGGGGTTACCGGAGGTGAGTTCCTTAACGGCCTGCAGCCAGTTGCCGCTGGTACCGAAGTTGGCGCCGCGGTTCTGCGGGTTAACCGTCATTGAACCGGTATAGAACTGCCATGCACCGGGGAGATAGAGGAAACGTGCACCATTGGTGCTGTCGTTACCTACAAGACCGTAGGAACCGCGGATCTTGAGGTAGCCGATAAAGCCCTTCAGAGGCTCCCACCATTTTTCGCTGGACGGAATCCAACCCACGGAAATCGAAGGGAAGGTACCGTAGCGCTTGCCGGGAGCGAAGTTTTCGGATCCGTTGTAACCGATGTTGAAGTCCAGCATGTACTTGGTGGCGTAGTCGTAAGTGACACGGCCGACAAGACCTACATAACCCTTAGGGATGGACTGATACAGGCTGCCGTCGGAGTCCCAGGGATAGTAGGACTTACTCTGGTTGTAGAGGAGGAGGGCTCCAAGGTTGTGCTCGCCGAAACGGCGGTTGTAGTTGAAACTGGCCTCTGCGTACCAGTTGCGGCTTCCCCACTTGGCCTCGCTGTAAGGAGTGGGCCAGGTGATGTTCTCCTTGCGGAGGACTTCCTCGCCTGCGGAGTTCAGGGTTGCAACGTATGTAACGCCCGTACCGAAACCGTTCTCACGGTTCTTCCGGGCTGTATATTCAGAGTTGTAGGATGCCTTGGTCTTGAAATCCAGGCCCTTGAGCAGGAAGCTCAGGTCAAGCTTGTACTGGATATCGAAGTTGAGGACGTTGGTGCTCTCGTTCACGTAACCAAGGTCGTAGTAGTTGGAGAGGGCGTCACGGTCGAACGGACCTACAAGCAGAGGGTCGGCGACGATGTGACGGCCATACTCGTCCACGCCGCTACCGGCATACGGGGTAGCGCCCTGGAGGTAACGGAACAGGAAGCCTTCGCCGCCGCCCATGGTGTTGCGGTCCTGCATGCGGCCGCCCAGGGTGATGGAAATCTGGCTGTACTGGGAAACGTCAATATCCAGGTTTGCACGGTAGTTTAGACGCTGGTAGTCAAAGGTTTCGTTCTTGTTGTCCGAGAAGGTCTTGAACAGGGAGTCCTGGTTCAGGAAACCTGCGGAAACGAAGTAACGGACCTTTTCGGTACCGCCGTTCACGTTGACGTTTGCCTGCTCCTGCCATGCGGAATCGTTCATGATATAGTCGATCCAGTCCATGTTGGGGAAGGTGCGGGGCATGTCACCGGTACGGAAGTGCTCCATGATCTCCTGGCTGAACCTGATTCCGTCGCCGGCGTAGGGGGTATAGTCGGTGATGTTAACGGTTTCAGGCCACTGGGAAACGGGACGGGTATCCGTAATCTGGGTGTAGTTCCACATCTTGCCGTAGGTGTAGGAGTCTGCGAACTCAACGAACTTGGAGATGGTCTGCATAGCGGCGCTGGCCGATGCGGTAACCGAGGCCTTACCCTCCGAACCACGCTTGGTGGTTACCAGGATAACGCCGTTAGCACCGCGGACACCGAACACCGCAGTTGCAGATGCGTCCTTGAGGACGGAGATGCTCTCGATTTCGTTGGCGTCCAACTGTGAGAAGGAACGCTCAACGCCATCCACAAGCACCAGAGGTTCTGCACTGTTGAGGGATCCGACACCACGGATGCGGATCACCGGCTCATCGGCGCCAGGCATACCTGAAGGCTGGACTGCGGAAACGCCGGGGAGGTTACCCTGGAGGGCGTTTGCGACGTTGGCCACAGGAGCCTTCAAAAGTTCGTCACTACCCACTGCGGAGACCGCACCGGTAATGGTAACTTTCTTTTGCTGACCGTAAGCGACGACCACTGCATCGTCCAGAAGGTGGGATTCAGGTTCCATCCTTACGGTGATGTTCCGCCCTGTTACCTGAACGGTCTGCGTAGCATAACCGATGCAGGAAACCTCCAGCGTGGCTCCGCGGGGGACAGACAGGACGAAGTTACCGTCCAAGTCTGTGATTGTTCCGTTAGTGGTGCCTTGTATCACCACTCCGGCTCCAATCAACCCCTCACCCTGCTCGTCGAGGACCTTTCCTTCCACGCGCACATTCTGGGCGAAAGTGAGTCCGGGCATAAGCAGCAGTAACGCCACCAGTCCGAACAGATGAGATAGTTTTCTTCCTTTCATCATTTTAGGGTTAAATTAGATGGTTGAAAAACAGTTTTTTAGTTTGTGTATTTTTTTATGATGCAAATTTCGGAATGATTCCGCATTATTAATGTACGCGCGGAAACAACTCTTATAAACATTGTAACACAAGCCGAAATTTTGATACAAAAGATGTCAATTTTGAAAAATAACCCGCCAATGTAACAGTTTTAACACTAAATGTTGCGAAAATTATAAATGTGTTACAAAAAGGCAAAACATTGAACCATACGCGTGTGAGTGCACGCGTATTAATATGTAATTTTGCATCATGAAAATCAGTCTGATCACAATAACCGCATTGGCCCTGTCCCTGGCAGCCTTTTCCTGCAGCGACGACCTAACGCCCGGCTACCCCAAGCCCAACAACAACGGCAACTCCAACACCAACAATGGCAACACCGGTAATAACACCGGTGATAACACTGGGGATAACACTGGTGACAACACTGAAGTCAACAAGACTATCGATTACACAAAATACAACCTTGGAGACCTTGCCGAAATGCAGGGTATAAAACTTGGTGCCGCTTTCACATACTGGGAATACAGGAACAACGCCAAGGTGGCGGAAATCCTCAACCGCGAGTTCAAGGCCGTCACGTTCGGCAATGAAATGAAGCACGATGCAATAGTCCAGGCCAACGGCAGCATGAATTTCAGCACCGCAGACCAGATGGCCCAGTGGACCAAAGATGCGGGCGCGGAACTCTTCGGGCACGTCCTGGGCTGGCACAGCCAGCAGCAGACCGCATACTTGAACGCAGTCATCAGCCAGGCATCGGCAGGAGAAAACCCCATCAATCCGTCGGCAATAGACGGAGGCATTGACTTTGAGGCTTTCTCCGCAGGTTCATCGGCCCAGCTTCTTGAGTCCGGAGACATTGTGCAGATCAATGGCCAGGAATACGTAAGTGTGAGTAACACATACGCCAACAGCGGCTCCCTGTCCCTCAAGATGGACAATTCGGACGGCCACGCAGCGGACAGCTGGGACGTCCAGGTGGTAACCAAGGCCTTCCCCGTCACTGCCGGCAAGTCATACCGTATTGCCTGGTACGGCAGAGCCTCCAAACAGGCAGATCTCCAGATAGACCTCCGCGGAGACGGCGACACCCAGTACTTCAGTTCTGCCTGGGGCCAGCTCCCCAAGACCGGCACAAACTGGACATTCCAGTATGTTGATTACACCGTCCAGTCCGGAAACTCACTCTCCATAGCACTTTACGGCGCTACCGAAGCCGCCACATACTATATTGACGATATCCAGATCATCCCCGCGGAAGCAGCCACCGGAGGTGTGAGCCCTGCCGTTTCCGCAGCCGTGGACAACGCTTTCAAGTCATATGTCTACGGTATGGTGGAGCACTTTGACGTCTACGCCTGGGATGTGGTGAACGAGACCTTCTCGGACGGTACAAACGGTGCCTTCCGCACCCAGCAGACCACGCAGAACGGCTTCGTATGGGGAACATATTACGCCAGCACCAAGGACTGGGTGGATGCAGCTTTCACCTATGCCACGGAAGCTTGCGCCAAATACGGCAAGAACCCCGTCCTGTACATAAACGACTACAACCTGGAAACGGATCCCGGCAAGCGCAGGGCCCTCTGCAACTACGCCAAGAACAATCCCAAGGTTACCGGCGTAGCCTCACAGATGCACCTTGATATGTCTACTCCTGACCTCAAGGGCAAGATAGAAGCCTCCCTCACAGACCTTGCGGCAACCGGAAAGATGGTCCGCATCGCAGAGCTTGACCTGAAAAACAAGAGTGAGAAGGATCAGGCCGATATCTTCGTCCACATTTTCAAAAAGTATATAGAGATAGTCCCTGCGGCACAGCGCGGCGGCATCACCTTCTGGGGCATCAACGACAAGGATTCATGGGTTGGGGAAGAAAACCACCCTCTCCTGTGGAAGAACAGCAACTATATGCCAAAGGAAGCTTACTATGCTCTCTGGATGTATCTCTGTGAACTCAACGGATTAAGTCCATACAAAGAATGAGACGCAACCTTGTAATAGCTGCCCTCCTTCTCACGGCAGGCCTCCAAGCCCAGAATCCAGTAATCCGGGACCAGTACAGCGCGGATCCAACCGCCCGTGTCTTTGGCGGCAAGGTCTGGCTCTTCCCTTCCCACGACATCATAAGTCCCGTGGAGCCGGAAAGGAAATGGTTCTGCATGGAGGATTACCACGCCTTCTCGTCGGAAGACCTCGTCCACTGGACGGACCACGGCGTAATCCTCACTCAGGAAAACGTGCCGTGGGGCAAGCCTGACGGCTATTCCATGTGGGCCCCGGACTGCGTGGAAAAGGACGGGAAGTACTACTTCGTATTTCCCAACGCTCCCAAGGATGGCCGCGGATTCAACATAGGCGTGGCCGTTGCAGACGCCCCCGACGGCCCATATACGCCTTATGAAAACGCCATCCCCGGCGTCTTCGGCATAGACCCCTGCGTGCTCCAGGCATCGGACGGAAACACCTACCTCTTCTGGTCCGGATTCGGCCTCCAGGGCGCCCTGGTCAAGGACGATCTTTCCGAACTCGCGGGAAAACCCGTCCGCCTGGACGAACCCCTCCCCGCCGGTTTCAAGGAAGGACCCTTCATCTTTGAGAAGGACGGTAAGTTCTACCTCACCTACCCCTGGGTGCAGGATAAGACGGAAACACTGGCCTACGCCATGAGTGACAAGCCCCTTGGCCCGTATGAGTTCAAGGGCATAATCATGGCCCAGTCTCCAAACGAATGCTGGACCAACCACCACTCCATCGTCAAATACAACGGCGAGTGGTACCTCTTCTACCACCACAACGACTACTCCCCATCCTTTGATAAAAACCGCTCAGTACGCATAGACAAGCTGTTTTTCAACGAGGACGGCACAATACAGCCAGTCACTCCCACCTTCCGCGGTGTAGGCGTAACGCCGAAGCAGGATAACATCCAGATAGACCGCTACAGCGCCCTCTGCCACCAGGGAGCTTACATCGAGTTCCTGGACGCCAAGAATCCTTTCGAGGGCTGGTACGTCTGTCTCACCAAACCTGAAACCTGGGTGAGGTACGACGGCGTGGAATTCGGGCAGGTTACGCCCAAAACCGTTACGTTCCGCTACAAGGCCCGCAGAAAATGCACCGTATCAGTATCTGCAGGAGACGCCGCGCAGGAATTCACCCTCCGCCGCACGGGCAGAAAGTGGAAAACGGCGCAGCTGCCCGCAGATATGGCTGTAACCGGCCTTCAGAGCATAAAGATTACGCTGGAAAGGGGCAAAAACCTCCGGCTGGACTGGATCAGCTTTACCAACGGCACCTTCAAGAACCAGGGCAATCCCCTATTCAGGGACTGCTACACGGCAGATCCGGCGCCAATGGTAGCATCGGACGGCCGCATGTACGTATTCTGCGGCCACGATCAGCAGTTCGACGACAAGCCCGGCTTCGAGGGCCTCTACGGCTTCAACATAACGGACTGGCTCTGCTATTCCACTGACGATATGAAAAACTGGACCTCCCACGGCACCGTGATGAAGCCCACGGACTTCAGCTGGGCAATTGGCGAAGCCTGGGCCTCCCAGTGCATCGAAGTGGACGGCAAGTTCTATTTCTTCGTCTCCTGCCAGAGCGGAGATCCCAACTGCAAGGCCATAGGCGTTGCAGTGGCAGACAGGCCGGAAGGTCCGTACCGGGACGCCATAGGCAAAGCCCTTATCCTGGACGATATGACCCCCAACGGCCCCCGCGGCTGGTGGAACGACTTCGATCCCACAATTATGATAGACGATGACGGCACGCCCTGGCTGTGCTGGGGCAACGGGACCTGCTTCCTGGCGCCGCTCAAAAAGAATATGACGGAGCTTGCCGGAGAGATCCGCATCCTCCCCATGGAAAACTACGTGGAAGGCCCCTGGCTGTACAAGCGCGGAGACTGGTACTACAACGTCTACGCCTCAATGGGCAAGGGCATGGAGACCATCTCCTATGCCATGGCGCCCTCTGTGGAAGGCCCCTGGGAGTTCAAGGGAGAACTCATGGGAGAGGCCAAGGACAGCTTCACCATCCACCCCGGAATCATCGACTTCAAGGGCAAGAGCTACCTCTTTTACCACAACTCCACCCTTTCCCTGGAAGGCTACGGCCCCGCTACGGGAAGGCGCAGCGTATGCGTGACAGAGCTCTTTTACAATGAAGACGGAACATTGCATATTTAGATAATAATTGTATAACTAAAACCATATAGAAATGTACCTCTTAGGTTACGACATCGGCAGTTCTTCCGTAAAGGCCGCGCTGGTAGACGAAGACAGCGGAAAATGCGTCGCCAGTGCTTTCTATCCCAAGACGGAGGCTCCAATCATCTCCAAGAAAACCGGCTGGGCGGAGCAGGATCCCGCCATGTGGCTGGGAAACCTGAAACTTGCAACCCAGGACGTCCTGCAGCAGCTCGGTGAGATAATCCCCCACCGCGCACAGCT
>CAMJJZ010000010.1 GCA_946406275.1 uncultured Bacteroidales bacterium
GTGCACAGAGTAGGGGAGGAAAGGGCGCAGCAGGTAAAGAAGGAAGCGGCGGAGATACTGGAGGAGATCCCCGATCAGGTCGGGGATGACGTCCGGGCCCTCTGTGACCGCTATGCCGCGGAGAACATCTCCCCTGGAGGTGCCGCAGACATGCTTTCACTGACGTTATTTATTGATTCAATTATATAATATGGTAACACTACATTCAGAAGGAGTATTTCTCCTTGATGGAAAAACAATTGCCAATGAGGCTGCGTTAGGAAAAGACGAAGCCAGGGAAAACACCATTGCTTACCAGATTCTCCGTAAGCATGATGTTAACGGTTCCAAAGGCAAGGAACTGAATATCAGGTTCGATGCCATGGTGTCGCACGACATCACCTACGTGGGCATCATCCAGACTGCACGCGCCAGCGGGCTCACCAAGTTCCCCCTGCCGTATGCAATGACCAACTGCCACAACTCACTTTGCGCAGTGGGCGGAACCATCAACGAGGACGACCACGTCTTCGGCCTTTCCGCTGCAAAGAAGTACGGCGGCATCTACGTGCCTGCAAACCAGGCGGTTATCCACCAGTATGCCCGTGAGGCCCTTACCGCCTGCGGCAACATGATCCTGGGCTCCGACTCCCACACTCGCTACGGCTCCCTTGGCAACATGGGCGTTGGCGAAGGCGGCGGCGAGCTTGTGAAGCAGCTCCTGGAGAACACCTGGGACATTAAGGCCCCCGAGGTGGTGCTGGTATGGCTGGAGGGCAAACCCCGTAAGGGTATCGGCCCTCACGATGTGGCCATCTCCCTTGTGAAAGCCACTTTCGAGAGCGGTTTCGTGAAGAACAAGGTGCTGGAATTCGCCGGCCCTGGCGTTAAGGAACTGCCCATCGATTTCCGCAACGGCATCGACGTAATGACCACCGAGACCACCTGCCTGTCCTCCATCTGGGTCACTGACGATGAGGTAAAGAACTACTTCCAGATGCACGGCCGTCCGGAGGCTTACAAGGAACTGAAGCCCGGCAAGGTTGCCTACTACGATTCCATGGTCACCATCGACCTCAGCAAGCAGGAGAGCATGATCGCGCTTCCTTACCATCCGTCCAACGCCGTGTCCATCCACGAGCTCCAGGCCAACCCTGAGAAGGTCCTGAAGGCCATCGAGGAAGACACCGTGAAGCGCTTCGGGGACAAGGTTCATCCGGACCTCCTCTCCAAGGTAAAGGACGGAAAGGTCTATGCCGATCAGGGAATCATCGCAGGCTGCTCCGGCGGTACCTACGATAACCTGGCGGAGGCTGCTGCCATCCTCAGGGGCAAGTCTATCGGCAACGATTACTTCACCATGAGCGCATATCCGCAGAGCACTCCCGTGTACCTTGCAACTACCCGCAACCACATTGCAGAGGAGCTTCTTGAGGCCGGCGTGGTGATCAAGCCCGCATTCTGCGGACCTTGCTTCGGCGCAGGCGACGTGCCGTCCAACAACGGCTTCTCCATCCGCCACACCACCCGCAATTTCCCCAACCGCGAAGGCTCCAAGCCCGGCCAGGGACAGATCTCCATGGTGGCCCTTATGGACGCCCGTTCAATCGCTGCAACCGCAGCCAACGGCGGCGTGATTACCGCAGCAACTGATGTTGACTACACTGACGATCACAAGCGCTATACCTTCGACGGCCGCATCTATGAGAAGAGGGTCTACAACGGCTTCGGCAAGGCCCAGACCGATGAACCTCTCCGCTACGGTCCCAACATCAAGGACTGGCCCGTGATGCCCGCACTGCAGGAGAACATGCTCCTGGAGCTTGCCGCCGTGATCCAGGATCCCGTGACCACCACCGACGAGCTCATCCCTTCCGGCGAGACTTCAAGTTACCGTTCCAACCCGCTCAAGCTCAGCGAATTCGCCCTCTCAAGGCGCGTTCCGGAGTATGTGGGCCTCTCCAAGAGAATCCAGGCCGATGACCGTAACCGCCGCGCAGGCGTGGTTTCCGAAGACCTTGCCAAGGCTCTTTCCATCGCTGGAACAAGCGCGGAAAGCACTTCCTTCGGCTCCTGCGTCTTTGCACGCAAGCCCGGTGACGGCAGCGCCCGCGAGCAGGCCGCTTCCTGCCAGAAGGTTCTTGGCGGCGACGCCAACATATGCTATGAGTACGCCACCA
Source organism: uncultured Bacteroidales bacterium (assembly GCA_946406275.1). The sequence goes on from CAMJJZ010000010.1 coordinate 2,160, forward strand.
AGCGCTACCGCAGCAACTGCATCAACTGGGGTATCGTCCCGTTCACAATCGACCCTGACATTCCGTTCAACTACTCCGCAGGGGACTACGTATCCGTTCCCGGCATCCGCGCAGCTATCCTTGGCGGTGCAGAGCAGATTGACGCCAAGGTCATCACCCGCGACGGCCGCTGCGTTCCCATCGTCCTGCATTTTGCCCCTCTCAATGAGACTGAGCGTCAGATACTTGCCGATGGTTGTTTAATGAATTACTATAAAAACAATAAATAAAAAGAGATTCCCGGGACAAGCCCGAGAATGACGAAAAGTATTATGGAAAAAATCAAAATGACGACGCCGCTCGTAGAGATGGACGGCGATGAAATGACCAGGATCCTCTGGAAAATGATCAAGGATGAACTTATCCTTCCGTTTGTGGACCTGAAAACCGAGTACTATGACCTTGGACTGCCTTACCGCGACAAGACTTCCGACCAGGTAACCATCGACTCCGCCAACGCTACCAAGCGTCTGGGCGTTGCCGTGAAATGCGCAACCATCACCCCCAACGTGCAGCGAATGAGCGAGTACAACCTTCACCAGATGTGGAAGAGCCCTAACGGCACCATCCGTGCAATGCTGGACGGTACCGTGTTCCGCACACCTATCACCATCCCCAGCATCCACCCTGCGGTGAAATTCTGGAAAAAGCCCATCACCATTGCCCGTCACGCCTATGGCGACGTGTATCGTGACGTAGAGATCCAGACCACTGAGCCCGGTGTTGCAAAGCTTGTGTTCGAAGGCGCTTCCGGCGAGAGGATCGAGGAAGTTATCCACGAGTTCGCAGGCCCCGGCGTCATTGAGGGTATGCACAACACGGACAAATCCATCAGCAGCTTCGCACACGCCTGCTTCAAGTATGCCCTTGACGTGAAGGAGAACCTCTGGTTCGCCACCAAGGACACCATCTCCAAGAAGTACGACGGTCGCTTCAAAGCTATCTTCGAGGAGATCTACGAGCGCGACTATAAGGAGCAGTTCGAGGCCGCCGGCATCGAGTACTTCTACACCCTCATTGACGATGCAGTCGCACGTGTAATGCGTTCAGAGGGCGGTTTCATCTGGGCTTGCAAGAACTACGACGGCGACGTGATGTCCGACATGGTATCCACCGCATTCGGTTCCCTGGCAATGATGACCTCCGTCCTTGTGAGTCCCGACGGCAAGTACGAGTATGAAGCCGCTCACGGCACCGTTACCCGTCACTATTACAAGTACCTGAAGGGAGAAGAGACTTCCACCAACCCCATGGCTACCATCTTCGCATGGAGCGGCGCTTTCCGCAAGAGGGGAGAACTGGATAACCTTCCTGAACTGGTGAACTACGCCAATCAGCTGGAGCAGGCCTGCTTCGACACTCTGAACGAAGGCCTCGAGACCAAGGACTTGGTGAACCTCTCCGAGGGCATCACCCCCAAGGGCCTCACCTCCCTGCAGTTCCTCCAGGAAATCCGCAAGCGCCTGGCCGTCCGCCTTGGTGCCTAGGATTTCTCCACTTCACTGGAATAAGAAAGGCTGGTTTATCACCAGCCTTTCTTTATGTTTTCTGCCATCTCATGTGCCAGACGGGCACGGGCCTCTTCGGAGTACCAGGCAATGTGAGGTGTAAACAGCAGACGCTCAGGGTGTTTGAGATGCATCATGGGACTGTCTGCTGGAAGTGGTTCCTTTACATACACGTCTATTCCGGCGCCTGCAATAAGTCCTTCGTCCAAAGCCCTGGCAAGGTCTGCTTCAACTGCAATTCCTCCGCGGCCGGTGTTCACAAGATATGCCGTACGCTTCATTTTTTTGAACTGTTCATAGCCGATGAGCCCTGCGGTGCGCTCATTGTACGGGGCGTGTATGGAGATAACGTCAGATTCTGCCAGCAATGCCTCAAGCGTTACTGCAGGATACTCCTTGCAATGGTTTGTGCCGGATGTGGAATAGTATATAACATTCATATCGAATGTCCTGGCTATCCTGGCAACCTTCTGGCCGATTGCTCCCATTCCCACAACCCCCAGGGTTTTTCCGGCAAGCTCCGTAAAAGGATGACGATAATCCACATGCACCACATTCTGGCTGTAGGATCCGTCGTGGACAAAAGCATTATAGTGGAAAGCCCTTCCGGCAAGGTTCAGGATATGCATCCAGGCAGTCTGCGCCACGGAATCCGTGGAGTATGCCGCAACGTTACGGACGATGACGCCACGCTCCTCACACAGTTTTAAGTCTATGTTGTTGATACCGGTACCGGCCTCGCAGATAAGCCTGAGCTTTGGCGCAGCATCCAGAAACGCCTTATCAACGATAACCTTGTTAAGGAGTGCTACATCAGCATCCTTAACCCTTTCCCTTGCCTCCTCCGGAGTTGAACTGGGATAGCTCACGAACTCTCCTTGTGCCGCAATTTCCTCCAGGGAAGCATCTCCCATGGTAATTGCATCCAAAAATACTATTTTCATATCTTTTATCGTCATTGCCGGCTGCGACCGGCAATCTCATTCCTTTTCCGTCATTCCGGACTTGTTCCGGAATCTTTACAAAATTAATAGTTTTTTTGTATATTTACGGCCGCTAATGGCCAATGTAAGAGAAATATTATCCCGTATAGATGCGAAGGCTCCCTATTCAATGGTAATAGAAGCCTCCGTCAGGGACTACTGCGTACTTGCGCTTCAGTTCCTTCGCGGTGAGGCCTCTCCTGCAAAGTATTTCGAATCTGCACTCCCGGATCCGCTGCCGGTTCTGGAGGCGGAGGTATCGGCCAAAAAACACTCCGGGGAAAGGTATTGCCAGCAGATGTACAAACCTTCGGAGGAAGCCCTTCTGGCAGATGCTATTGCCGATATCGCCTTTGCCCAGTCCATGCGTCTCACCCTGGCCACGCCGTCTTCTCCCCAGGCTGATGACCGTGAGCGCGCATGCGTCTATATCGTGGCTGTATATACTCTTCTGGCGTTAGCCCTGCACGACCGTACGGACTTTGCCGTACTTTTCCTGGAGGCATGGGCCAACTTTAACCAGTTTGCCAGCGCCCGCACAGTGCGTAGGCACTATGACAGGAGCTGGCAAAGCCGCTATAATCCGTTGTTTTATCCTCTGGGCTGATTATTGAAGCCTGATTGAGGCCATGCCGCTCTTGCGGGTGTTGACCTTCATGCATTCAAGGCCGCGGGCGTCGATGTCGCCGGCACCGCTTACGCTGAAGGTGGCTTCATCGGCCCTGCCGGATACGTCTATGTCACCGGCACCGTTCACCGCTACGATAAGCTCCTGGACGTCAAGACCATCGGCCTCTATGTCGCCTGCGCCGTTGAGGGTGAAGCTGAGGGAGGGGACTGCGATTCCGCTGAGGTCAAAGTCGCCTGCACCGTTGACCAAAACCTTGAGCTTTTCTCCGGAGACATAGCCGTTCTTGAGGTCTACGTCGGCGGCGCCGTTCACCACGAGCTCCTTCAGGGTGGGGAGAGTGATGGTGACGTCGTATTCCTCGGCCCTGATGTTCACGTTTTCCTTGGTAGCAAGGATAAGGACGCCGTCTTCAACTTTGTAGTCGATATAATCGAAGACTTCTTCGTTTGCCTTTACAAGCACCTTGAAATAGTCTCCCTGGATGAGCTCCATGTCGGAGGAGCCGTTGACCGTGATGGCGTCGAAGCCGCTCAGGTCAAGTTCTTTTGTAATGACCGGTCCCTTGCAGGTGACCTTCTTTCCGTTGTTCACAGTAATACCGTTTAAACCGTTAATAGGGAAAACACATGCTGCACAAAGCATTGCAGCGCCAATTAAACTGACAACTCTTTTCATATTAATTGAATATTATTGAATCAAGACCAAGGAGTTCCATGCGGCGCTTTATGGCCGGAACGTCTTTCGAGAGGAATTCTTCCCTCTGTGAGGCAAGGATCTTTTCCCTGGCATCCGGGGACACGAAGTACCCGATGCCGCGTTTGTTGTAGATAATCTCTTCCTGGGTGAGTTTTTCGTAGACTCGCATGACGGTGTTTGGATTCACGCCTATCTGCGCGCCGTACTCTCTCACGGAGGGTATTCTGTCATCGCCCTTCAGAGCGCCGGAGAGGATTTCCTCTGCGAATACATCGGCAATCTGGAGATAGATGGGTTTGTCTGCGTGAAAGTCCATAATACTAGTGTTTAATGGTTTTGATGCGGTAGTAGATTCCTCCGGCAAGGCACAGGGCTGCTGCGGTCATGCAGGCTGCGAATCCGTTCATGATGGCGCTGCTATTATGCGTTCCTGCCACGAATTCCGTATTGACGTTCCAGCCAATCCTGCTGAAAATGAATGTCAGGGCAGAACTGATAACCATCATGGCTACGATTCCCCAGATAATCTTGTGCTTTTTGAACACCAGTCCGGAGAGAAGGAAATACAGGAAGTTTACACAGAAGCCGGAAATGAAGACCCAGACAAACGACGCTATGCTGAAATCTACTTCGCTGTTGCGGATTGCGTTGGTAATCTCTGACAGCATTCCGGAAAAACTGAAAAGGAGGGATTTGCCGCCGGTGTGGTCCAGGAGGGTGATGAGCCAGTCGGTGCCCAGGAATACTACAAAGAAGAGAACGGGAATCACAATGAGGGTGTTGATGAGCATGGACGTCCATTTTTCCAGTCCGGATGCCGGGGCCATGAGCCATGCGCTCCCTTCCTTCTTTTTGGTGAGAAAGCCATAGGTGCTTGTCTGATAAAGCTCCAGGGCAATGAAGGCAAGGATGAATACTGCCAGGCGGGCATCACCGTTTATAGCCTGCCACTGACCGTTGACGATGAGATTGTAGCATACAACTACAATGTATGCGATAAGGCCGGAGAGCCCGATTCCAAGGGCGGCGAACATGTGGTTGCGCCACATCTGGGTAATGTCATATTTGAACCAGTTCCAGAAACGGGAACCGTTGAAAACTACGTTTTTCATAGGGCTACTTGAATAAGGCTTTAACTACATCTTTGTGGGAGTGAACGGCGTTGAAGAGAGCCTCGATATTCACCTTGGACTCTTCTCCCGTCGCATTGGGATACACCTGGATGGTGCCGCCGGGGGTGCGCTCCAGATAGAGGGCGTCGGGGTTGATCTGCATGCCGTAGTCGAAGAAGAGCTTGGAGGAAATCTCTTCCAGGGAGGCGTTAAGGAGAACTTCTTCCTTGTCCAGGATAATCACGGGGTCGATGATGTTCTCAAGGTCCCTTACCTGGTGGGTGGAGATGACCACCACGCTGTCTTCTGCGGTGTAGCGGGTGATTGCGCTGCGGAACTGGGCCTTTGAAGGGATGTCAAGTCCGTTGGTGGGCTCGTCCATAAAATAATTGCGTGCGTTGCATGCGAGTGCGAAGGCAATCCAGGTCTTCTTGAGCTGACCGGCGCTCATTGCGTCCATGCGCTGAGTGGCTTCAACCTCGAACTCCGCAAGGATCTGGAGGAACTTTGCGTGGTCATAGGAAGCCCAGAGGCTGCCGGTTTCACGGCCGAAGCGCTCTGCCTTGTTGTGGACGGGAGCAACCTCGTCCGGAAGATAGAACTGCTCTTCCAGAAGGGAAGGCTGGCGGTCGAAGGGGTTGCGGCCATCGGTGTCGATGGCGCCCTCCTGGGGTTTCTTGAGGCCGCACAGCAGCGTGAGAAGGGTGGTTTTGCCCACGCCGTTCTCACCAAGGAGGCCGTAGATGTTGCCTCCTTTGAGGTCCATGGAGATGTTCGACAGAACTCTCTTGGTGCCGTAGCTGAAGGAAAGATTAGATACTGTTATCATAGCTTTGCGAGTGTATTAGTTCATTAGTACACCGCAAAGGTAGTAACAAAAATTTAATCTCCAAATTTTTTTTTTGATTTTTTTACGAATTTTTTTCTCTCCACTGGGAGGGGAGCATTCCGGTGTGGTCCCGGAACAGGCGGGAGAAGTTGCTGCGGTCGTTGATTCCCACACGGCGGGCAATGACGGAGACGGGGACGTCGGGCTCCTTCAGAAGCTGCTTCTTTGCCTCTTCTATACGCAGACGCGTGCGCCACGTGCGAAAATCTTCACCTTTAACCTCCATACAATAATGGAAGAGTTGGGCCGATGATATCCCCATCCTTTTGGCTACCTCGGATGGATTACCCTCCGGAAGAAGATAGCCGCGGCCGGCTTCCCAGCGGTTTACCGCTTCCTCTACGCGTGAGTCCGAAAAGGAAGGAGCCTGCTTCTTATCTCCAAGCAGGCTCCTTATTTTTGAAAGAAGTCCCATCTTACCAGCCAAGGACATATGCGAAGATTAGGGGAGCGACAATGGTTGCATCACTCTCAACGATGAACTTGGGAGTATCCGGTGCGAGCTTGCCCCAGGTAATCTTCTCGTTGGGGACGGCGCCGGAGTAGGAACCGTAGCTGGTGGTGGAGTCCGAAATCTGGCAGAAATATGCCCAGAGGGGAGTGCCTTCCCATCCAAGATCCTGTTCCATCATGGGAACGCAGCAGATGGGGAAGTCACCGGCGGTGCCGCCGCCAATCTGGAAGAAGCCTACGCCGGGGGCGTTCTTCTTGTACCAGTCAACGAGGAACATCATGACCTCTACGCCCTGGATTACCATGTGGGGATCATATTCTCCGCGGATTACGTGTGCGGTGAAGATGTTGCCGGTGGTGCAGTCTTCCCATGCGGGGCAGATGATGGGGATGTTCTTCTCACATGCTGCCACTACCCAGCTGTCCTTGGGGTCAATCTCATAGTACTGCTTGAGGACGCCGCTGCGGATCATCTGATAGATGAACTCGTAGGGGAGATACCTCTTACCCTCTGCCTTGGCCTTGTCCCAAACTTCCACGAGGTGCTTTTCCAGACGACGGAAAGCTTCTTCCTCAGGGATGCATGTGTCCGTTACGCGGTTGTAATGGTTGTCCAGGAGTTCCTGTTCCTGCTTGGGAGTGAGGTCACGGTAACCGGGAACCCTGTAATAGTGGCTGTGGGCCACCAGGTTCATGATATCCTCTTCAAGGTTGTTTGCAGAGCAGCAGACGAAGGAGATCTTGTCCTGGCGGATCATCTCCGCGAGGGAGAGGCCAAGTTCTGCGGTGCTCATTGCGCCGGCCATTGCCAGGAACATCTTGCCACCCTTGTTAAGGAGGTCTTCATATGCCTTTGCGGCATCTATTAAGGCTGCCGAGTTGAAATGACGGTAGTGATGGGTGATGAATTGAGAGATAGGACCCTTTTCCATTTTATAAACTTTTTTTAATTTTGTGTACAAAGGTAAGATTTTTTTGCTAACTTTGTCCTTAACGTGAATAAAAACTGTTTAACCTAATAATTAAAAGTACTATGAAGAAATTCTTCCTTGCACTGGTTGCCATGTTCGCAATCACCGCAGTTGCTTCCGCAGCTAACTACATCGCTGACGATGCAGCTATCGATGCAGCCATCGAGAACGCAGTCGAACTCAATGCCTTCGATCTTGGCTCTACCGCTACCGCACCCCTCGGCGCTGCTTATGTAGCAATGGGCAACAACGATGTCGTATCCCTCCTCCTCACCTTCTTCCTGGGTTGGACCGGTATTCATCGTATGTACATGGGCTCCACCTGGTGGATGTGGATTCCTTACCTCCTCACCGGCGGTGGCTTCGGTATCGTAGTTCTCCTGGACTTCGTATTCGAGCTTGTAGGCTTTGTTGATGGCTCCGGCCTTGGCAAGTTCTACGACAACCCTAACATCCTCATGTGGCTGTAGTGCTGCGTAAAGGCCTTATATCCGCTGCACTGCTGATAATTGCCCTAGGCGCATCCGCCCAAAGGAGGGCATCGGCAGACGTTGAGATTAAAACTCTTGCAGACGGAAAGGTTACAACGGTCACCAAACGCGTTTTCTGTCAAGGGAACGGTCGTTTGGTGACCGTTTTTTCTTCTCCTTCCAGTTATACTACAATCACAAACCTGAAAGGAGAATTCAAACTGTACGTGCCCGCCTCCAACGAGGTCTTCTCCCGCGTGGACAAGGAGTTTGCATCGGATAACGAGCTTCTGTACCTCTTCCTTGCCGGCCGTCAGGACAACCTGGGCCTGCTTGGCATGGGATATACTCTCCAGGGCTCCAGTTTTGACGCTGACGGTTACCTCAAGCGCACGTACACTACAAAAAAGAAGGACAGCGCCCCCACGGTGGAGCTCGTCCTGAAGGATTACTTGCCTATATATGTGGCATATCTGGACCACTCCGGCAATGTCCTCAGTAAAATGTATCTTTCCCAGTATACCAAGGGTTCCCGTCTGGTATTCCCCACAAGGGTTACGGAGGTATCGTACAATAAGGAAAAGCACGATTCCACGGTGGTCAGGACCATTTATTCTTCCATCACCACAGACGGCACGGACCCCAACTTCGATTTCCAGGTCCCTGAAGGTGCCAAACCCGCGGGAAATCCGCTTGACGCCCTGAAGAAAAAATGAGAGCAAGGCTCGTTCTCCCGGCTTTGATGCTGCTTCTTAGCATTACGTCCCACGCGCAAAAAGTGCGTGGCATTTTTTCTCTGTCGGACTGGGTAACCCGGAATTCCTACATAGGCCATGCAGGCAGGCAGTACGTCAAGCCCGTGCCGCCCAAGCCCTCCACATTCGAGCCCCTGGCTTTTGATCCGTCCGCTCCGGCAGGGAATATCGGGGCCGATGGAGAATTCGTCCTGGACCTTCTGGACCGAGGCCTCCGGGAAGATGCTCTGGTGCTGCTTGGGGAAGGGAATTACGCCCCCGGGGACAGCCTTTCCTGGCTCCGCGGCCTTGCACTTTTTGACGATAGGCAATTCCAGGCGGCAGACCAGTGGCTTTCCTCAGTAACGGGCCCTCTTGCAGAGCCGGCGCTCTTTTACGCCACCGTTGCCAAAACGCAGCTGGATGCCATAGATCCTGCTTTGGAGGCCCTTGAAAAGTATTCCGGAGATTATTCGGAATTGGCCGCACTCCAGAAAAGCGGCCTTGCGCTTGTGAAGGGAGATCTGAACGCTTTTGGCAAGTATTCGGAGGCATTCGCGCTCAGCGACTATCGCCTCACGGACAGCGAAAACACGCTTAAGGGAATAGCGGCCTCCCTTGAAAAGAGCCGCAGGAGCCCCGCGCTGGCCGCTCTTATGAGCGCCGTGCTTCCGGGTTCCGGAAAGGTCTACGCCGGCCAGACTGGCCCCGGAGTGGCATCTTTCATTGCTGTGGGTTCCCTTGCTGCCATAACAGCGGAGCAGTGGAAGCACCATGGCGCAAAAGACTGGAGAACCATAGTCGCAGGCAGTCTATGCGGCATATTCTATATAGGTAATATATACGGAAGCTGGGTTTCCGTAGGCATACAAAGGCAGAACATTCAAGATGAAACCAAGGCGCTGGTACTTTATAATATCAGTATTCCTCTCGGTAGCTTTTTCCGCTAGGGCCCAGTCCCCGGCGCTCAAGGCCGTTCAGTATGAGCGAATCCTGTTCGATGGCGCTGGCCCCTCCGAGGCCAACGACGCCCTCATTTCCCGTGCCCTCTGCCTCACGGAACTGGGACGATGGGCCGATGCCTCCGACGCCCTTGACCGCCTCCGCCTCTACGCCCTTGAGCCGTCCCAGATGCAGGATGCCAATTATCTGAAGGCTCTCTGCAAATATCGTCTTGGAGATTACGCAAGCGCTGCTACGGTAATGGCTGAAGGCTTTCCGGACACTCCTGATGCGCAGAAGTTAAGCACCTTGATTACTGCCGCCAATTCTTGGAAGGGTAAGAATGAAATAATTGCCATGCTTTTGGGCCTGAATCCTCCCTACGGTCATCTGTACACCCATGCTTCGGGAGGAGTTCCCGTTACTCTGGCATCGGCAGGAGGTGTGGCGCTGTGGCTTGTAGCCGCGTTTTCCGGAGACTGGATAACGGCCATCGTGGGTGGTGGGCTCATCCTGAGCGAAACCTGGTGGCGGGGAAGCGTGCAGGCCATGCCGCAAAAAGCCCGCGAGTACAATACCCGCGAGCTTCCTAAGTATCTTGAAGAGCTCGAAGCCAGTCTCTAGGCTCCGATGAATTCTCTGATCATTGACGTTGCCGGGATCTCCTTGTCCGGGACCGGCACAAAGTAGTGGATGAACTTCAGGAGCCTATGCGCTTCTGAGTATTCCGGGCAGTTCTGGGGAACGCTGCGGAGGATGGGCTCCGCGTGGTTCTTAAGCACCGCAAATTCAATGAGGTAGGCGGAATTGAACATTACATCCGCCATTTCCTGGAAGGGATAGATCCATTTGTGCTCTGCCCTGAGTACGTTCTGCCAGTTGGAGATGGACTCGCGGGCGCTGAAGGCTCCTTTGTTGTAGTCACGGACGATGCGCCTGAGAAGACGGTTGTCCGTGGTGGGAATCCAGTTGTGGTCGTCCAGCTGGGTGGAGGTGAGGGTGTTGATAAAGATGCGGAACTTGGCGCATTCCGGGACCTTTTCCGTAAGGGCGGGATTCAGGGCGTGGATGCCTTCTATAAGGAGAACGCAGCCTTCCGTGAGTTTGAGAGTCTTGCCGTTGTATTCCCGCATGCCGGTTACAAAATTGTATTCCGGCACGGATACTTCATGGCCGCCGATGAGCTTCATGATGTCGCTTTCCATGAGGGCGTGGTCTACGGTGTCGAAGTTGTCGAAATCGTAGCTGCCGTCTGGTAACTTGGGGGTGTCCACGCGGTTCACGAAGTAATCGTCAGTGCTCATGCTCATGGGTTTGAGTCCGCAGGCCTTGAGCTGTATGGAAAGCCTCTTGCAGAAGGTGGTTTTTCCGGACGATGAAGGGCCGGTGATGAGGACAACCTTGAGGGGATTCTCCTCCCTGCGGCACCTGAGGTCTATCTCTTCCGCTATTTTCACGATTTTCTTTTCCTGAAGGGCTTCAGCTATCTGGATAAGCTCCGATGCGCGGCCATTCAGGAAGGCCTCGTTTACGTCTCCTACGGTGCTCAGGCCCATGATTATGTCCCACTGGAGAGCCTCGTTGAACATCTCGTAAGTCTTGGGCTGGTCCATGAAATCCGCAACCTTGGTGGGATTGTTACGTGCGGGAAGGCGGAGGAGGATACCGTCCTTGTAGAGCATGAGGTCCCAAACGGTGAGGTAACCTGTGGAAGGTACCAGTTTGCCGTAGAAATAATCTACCGTATCTCCAAGCGTGTAATAGTCCGTATATGCTTCGCCGCTGGTTTCCAGGAGGCGGACTTTGTCCTCATAACCGGCTTTGCGGAACTCGCGGATAGCTTTATCGGTCTGGACGTCATAGCGGTGGAAAGGGAGGTCCTTGGACACAAGGTCCTGCATGTGGGCTTTCAGGACGTCCACGTCTTCCTGAGTGACGGGAGAATTGTCTTCCTTGCGAAGGTGGCAGAAATAGCCGTGGGAGAGGGGATGCTCAATGTACAGCTTGGAACCGGGGAAAGCGTCCGTTGCTGCTTTGAACATCAAAAAAGAAAGCGAGCGGCAGTACACTCTGCGCCCGCTAGGCTCCCTGACATCCATGAATTCGATGTCCTTGTTCTGAAAAACCTTGAATTTAAGTCCCTGGGACACATTGTTCACCTTGGCGGACACAATGGGGTACGGACAGGGGAATTCAAATTCTGAAAGCATCTGAAGGAGTGACGTCCCTTCCGGGAAACGTTTTGACTCCTTTGTGTTTTTGCAATAAACCTGGACCATCGCTTTGGAGTTTAATGCTTGCAAAGATAAGAATTTGCCGCAATAAATCCAATATGGTTTTTAGTCCATTGTCCGGAAAATGCGTTCCCGGACCTCTTCTATTGTGCCGATGCCGTCAATTTCACGGTATTTTCCGCAATCCTTGTAATACTGGATGAGCGGTTCCGTCTTTGCATGGTATGTATTGATGCGGTTCTGGACCACATCGTCCTTTGCGTCGTCGGCACGGCCTTCGATGAGGGCGCGCTTTGCGATGCGCTCGTGGATCATTGCGTCCGGAATCATTATGGAGACGCAGGCGGTAACTTCTTCCTTGGTTTTTGCCAGCATGGCGTCAAGGGCCTCTGCCTGGGCTATGGTGCGCGGGAAGCCGTCCAGAAGGAAGCCGTCCACGCCCTTGGTAGATGCGAACTTGGACTCAATCATACCTTCCACCACCTCATCCGGGACCAGGTTGCCGGCCTCTATGAGGCTTTTCGCCTGAAGGCCGAGTGGCGTGCCAGCGGCGATTTCACTCCTGAGGAGCTCACCAGTAGAAAGGTGGCAGAGGTTGTAGCGCTCTACCATTGAGCCGGCCTGGGTGCCTTTTCCGGCACCGGGAGGGCCAAAGAGGATGTAGTATTTCATAGGCTATTCGTCCAATACGTAAATGTCTTTGGAATTACGGCCAAGCTCATCGTAATCAAGGCCGAAGCCAACGATGAACTTGTTGGGAATGCGCATTGCAACGTAGTCCAGGATGACGGACTTCTTGTAAACCTCCGGCTTTAGGAGAAGCGTGCAGATTCTGACATCGGCGGCGCCAAGTGAGAAGAGCATGCGCTCCATTACCTCTATGGTGTTTCCTGTGTCTACGATATCTTCTACAACGATTACGGAACGGCCCTCAATGCCTTTGAGCACGGTCTCGCTCTTCACCACACCCGTGGAATGGGTACCTTCATACGAAGAAAGCTTTGCGGCCTTTACAATGCACGGGAAGTTGATTCTCTTGAGGAGTTCCCCCATGAAAATCATGGCACCGTTCAGAGTGCAGAGAAGGATTGGAGCATTCTCCTCTGTTGCACCTTCAAAATCACGGTTAATCTGGTCTGCAAGTGCGTCTATGGCGCTTTCTATTTCAGCATTGGGAATGAGCAGTTTGAACTTCCTGCCGTGAAGAGTGATTCTTGGTTCCATATCTGTGAAAGATTTAGTACCTTACAAAGATAGTGAAAAGCCCGCAAATAAACCAATCAATTTTTTTGATTAAATTTGTAAAACAAACATAAACGCTCTCCTTATGCAAAACTTTGAATACTGTACTCCTACTAAAATTGTTTTCGGAAAAGGCGTCATAGAGAAGCTTCCTGAGGTGCTTGCCTCCATCGGCCGGAGAGTCCTGCTGACCTACGGCGGCGGGAGCATCAGGAAGATTGGCCTTTACGACAAGGTCAAAGACCTGTTGAAGGACTTTGAAATAACCGAGCTTTCCGGAATCCGGCCAAATCCGCAGTACGACCCTTCCGTGCTTGATGGAGTAAGGCTGTGCAAGGAGAATGGAATAGAGGTTATTCTGGCGGTAGGAGGCGGGTCCGTGCTGGACTGCTCCAAGGCCATAGCCGCAGGCGCGTGCTATGACGGAGATCCCTGGGATTTGATATCATATAAGGTCAAGGCAAAGGCGGCGCTCCCCATCGTGGACGTCCTCACGCTGGCTGCCACCGGCAGTGAGTACGACATGGGCGGCGTCATTTCCCGTGCCCAGACCAATGACAAAATAGGATATATGGACCCTCTGCTGTTCCCGGTGTGCTCCTTCCTTGATCCCACCTACACGTTCAGCGTCCCCAGGTGGCAGACTGCCGCCGGCATTGCCGACGCCATGAACCACATCCTTGAGCAGTATTTCTGCGAGGACACTACTCTTATGAACGACGGCTTCTGCGAGGCCGGTCTCAAGAGCTTGATGGTCAACGGAAAAGCCTGCCTGGCAAATCCGGAAGACTACACTGCAAGGGCGGAGATGATGTTTGTTTGTACCCTCGCGTGTAATAATATTATGTCCCTTGGCAACAGCGAGTCCGGCTGGCCCATGCACGGAATAGAGCATGCCCTGAGCGGATATTACGATATTACCCACGGCGTAGGCCTTGCAATCATCACGCCCCGCTGGATGAAGCATATCCTGTGTGAACGCACCCTCCCTCGCTTTGTTAAATACGGCGTCAATGTGTTCGGCATAGACCCTGCACTGGACAAATGGGAAATTGCAAACCAGGCCATTCTCAAGACATATGAATTCTTTGAAGGGATAGGAATCCCCATGCACCTTCGCGAAGTGGGAATCGGCCCGGAAAGACTTTCTGAAATGGCCCACCACGTAGCTGTAAACGAAGGCCTGGACGGAGCATACGTCCCGCTTTCGGAAGCAGACATCCTTTCCATCCTTGAAGCATCATTATAATGGATAATCTCCTTGTCATAGACGCCTGCGTGCGCCAACGCGATTCCAGAACGCTTCGCATAGCGGAGCCAATCATAGAGGCGCTTAAGCCCAGATTCAAACATTTCTTCAGGTATAATCTGCCGGAAATGGATTGCATAGGTCCGCTAACGCCCAGCTCTTTTGCCGCAAGGGGAGAGGGTGACATCCCGGAATGGGCCCTAGAAGCGGCAACTCGTATCCGTCAGGCCTCCGCAATAGTCATAGCGGCGCCTTTCTGGGATATGAGTTTCCCTTCCGTCCTGAAGTGCTTTTTTGAGCAGGTATCCCTGTTTGACATAACCTTCACGGATAACGGCGAGACCTGCGTGGGCCTTTGTGAGCAGGCTCCGGTTATCTATATCACTACCCGTGGTATGGACATACATACGGGAGACCCCCGTGAACAGGCCACGCCATACCTGAAGGCCCTGGCATCGCTCTGGGGCCTTGGCGAAATCACCACCATCGCCGCCTCAAACATGGATTACAGCTCTGAATCCGTCATTGACGCCAAGATTAATGAGGCCGTCAGGGAGGGAATGAGAGTGATTGATTTGCTTTTTTAGAGGATTAAACGAAGACCTTCCAGAGTAAGTTGTTGCCGCCTTGACAAATAAATGCCACCTCAAACGATGTGGATGTCAAGGCGGCAATAGTTTTGGCGTTTTTGGCCTTTTTGCCGGCCACCTTGACAGATATATTGAATATAACTGCGATTTTTTGTCAAGGCGGTTATAAGGGCGCCTACCGCCAGCCGTAAGGGTAGTTCATTGTGATGCAGTGGAGGCCGCCGTGGCCGGAGAGGAGGGCGCGGCAGTCGATGATTTCCACTTTGCGGCCGGGGAAGGCCTTGGCGAGCTGGGCTGCGGCTAAATGGTCTTTGGGCGAGGCTGCGCCAGGAAGGAGTACGGCGCCGTTCACCACCAGGAAGTTGGCGTAGGAGGCGGGGAGGCGGTAGTCGTCAAGGTACATGGCGTCCGGAAGGGGCAGTGGAATGAGATTGTAAGGCTTTCCGTCAAGGGTTCGGAAGGTCTTTAATTGTTCCTCCATGTCTTTCAGAGGGCCGTAGTTGGGGTCTGACGAATCATCGCAGGTGGTGTAGGCGATGGTGTCTTCAGAGCAGAAGCGGGCAAGTATGTCTACGTGGCTGTCAGTATCGTCACCAACTATGCCGCCGTGGTCCAGCCAGAGGATGCGCTTCAAACCGAATGATTCACAGAGATGCTCTTCGATCTGCTTCTGCGTGAGGTACTCGTTGCGGTTCAGTGAGCAGAGGCATTCTGAAGTGGCCATTAGGGTGCCGGCGCCGTCCGTGTCTAGGCTGCCGCCTTCAAGGACGAAGGGCCGCATGTCAACGTATTTCACGTCCTTGGCATAGGCGCCTTCCTTATAGATATTGCGGGTGATCTGGTTGTCAAGGTCGCTTCCGAACTTGAGGCCCCAGCCGTTGAACACGAAGTCAAGGATGAGTTTCTCACCGTTATCTCCATGGACCGATATTGCTCCGTGGTCCCGCGCCCAGGTGTCGTTGAGGGGGCATTCAACCAGGGTTACAGGCCATTCCAGAGGGTTGGCACCACGGGCTGCAAAGTCCCGGAGGCACTCTTCTCGGTTACGGGTAACTATTAGCAGCGGCTCATATCTGACGATGGTCCGTGCTACGTTTACGTAGCAGTCAAGGACATGCGGAAGGTCATACCAATCCGTGTCCTCGTGCGGCCAGGTTAACTGCACGAAGCTCTGCTTCTCCCATTCTGCCGGAAGCCTTCTCATTTGCAGAAACGCTTTAGAAGGCCGTCGTAAGCGTCTATCCTGCGGTCCCTGAGGAAGGGCCAGCCGCGACGGACGTACTCGCTCTGTTCAAGGTCGATTTCTACCACGCGGACGCCGTCTTCAGTTTTGTCGAACTCCGTGAGGAACTCTCCCTGGGCGCCGGTGGCGAAGGAGTGGCCCCAGAAGTCAATGCCTGTGGAATGCCCGGTTGGATCCGGCTCCACGCCCGTGCGGTTCACGGTGATCACGGGGAGGCCGTTGGCAACGGCGTGGCCCCTCTGGACCAACTGCCAGGCCTGGCGCTGCTGCGCCTGCTCCCAGTCCGGATCCGTGGGAACGCCGCCTATTGCGGTAGGATATATGAGCATCTCCGCACCGTGGAGGGCCATTAGGCGGGCGGCCTCCGGGTACCACTGGTCCCAGCATACCAGGACGCCCAGGGTGCCCACGGAGGTCTTAATGGGCTCAAAACCAAGGTCTCCAGGGGTGAAGTAGAACTTCTCGTAGAAGAGGGGATCGTCCGGGATGTGCATCTTGCGGTACTTGCCGGCAATGCTGCCGTCCTTTTCCAGGACAACGGCGGTATTGTGGTAGATGCCGGGGGTGCGGCGCTCGAAAAGGGAAAGGACGATGACTACGCCCAGCTCCTTTGCAAGCTTTCCGTAACTCTCCGTTGAGGGCCCGGGAATGGGCTCTGCAAGGTCACAGAGCTTTGCGTTCTCTTCCTGGCAGAAGTACAGGCTGTTGTGAAGCTCCTGGAGGACGATTAGCTGAGCGCCTTTTGAGGCGGCCTCGCGGATGTAGCCCTGGAGCTTCTGGATGTTTTCCTGGATGTTTCCGGTGCAGGAAGTCTGCACCAAGCCTACGAGTAACTTTCTCATTATTTATACCTTGAAAACTGATGCAATTCGTAATCGGCCTTTATCTTGTCTATGATGGCGCAGACAAGGTGGAAAGTGCGGCTTTCACGCGTGTAGATGGCGGGGGTGATGAAGTTTACGCGGCCCTGGCGCAGGAGTTTCCGCGCAACGTCCTTCTTCTTGGGCCTGGTAGGGTCGAACACGGCGATTGCGTTGCCGCCAAACATGTTTACGAGCTTCATTGAGGGGACGTCCGTCTCTCCGTCGCCGAAATAGATCATGTTGGTGAAGGGTATGCGCTTGGCTTCATCGGCCAGGGACTCGTTCACGCGGACGGCGTCGCGGGAGGAGAAGATGCCCTTCTGGATCTTGAAGAGGTACTGCGTTTTGGCGGTAAAGTCCACGGCAATGCCAGGCCATTCGGCCTCTCCGTTCTCGTCATAGATGTAGCTGCCGGCGAACACGTGCTTGAACTCTCCGGCGATGGGGGAGCCCTCTATAATCTCCGTGAGGCCTGATGAATTGATGTAGTGCTCTACTATTACCCCGTGGCTGCGTCCGTATTTGTTCACGGCGCGGAACCATTCGCGGACGCCATCGTACAGGACGATGTCTTTGCCGTAGCGGCGGAAATCGTCCCTGGTGAGCTTGATGCCGTTGCGCCGGGCCTCATCGTGCATTAACTTCATGTAGGCCAGGATGTTGGATGCGTCCTGACCCTTGGCAATGCCGTCGCTTTTGGCCCAGAATTCCTGCGGAGTCTGGCCTATTGCCTGGATGAAACCGAACTCCTGCATGTTGCCGGGGGAGAGGGTTCCGTCAAAATCGTAGATAAGTGCAACTATTGGTTTACGTTTCATATCGGTGCAAAGATAGTCATTTGTTCGGAAAAAATTGCTACATTTGCAGGACGTACCTAAACTTAAATTGAAATGCCTAACTACCCTCATTATCTTCAAAGGTTGCAGGATGCAACCCGTAAGTTCTGGGAAAAACCCGCATTGAATACTATCGGAGGAGACTCCTTCACCTATGCCCAGATGGCAACGGATATCGCCCGTTTCCACATCGTTTTTGAGAAATCCGGCTTCAAGAAGGGAGACAAGATTGCCCTCTGCGCCAACAACGGTGCAAAGTGGGGCTTCGCCTACCTTGCCGTAAATACATATGAAACCGTCATCGTCCCCATTCTGGCGGACTTTACGCCGGAAAGCGTGATGGGCCTTGTGAACCATAGTGACAGCATCGCCCTCTTCACCAACGCCGCACGCTGGGCCAAGATGGACCCGGAGAAGATGCCCGCCCTCAAGGTGGTCTTCGACGTTGACAACTGGAAGGTCCTCTTCTGCAGGGACCCCAAGATCCAGAAAGCAGTAGACAACCTGGACAAGCTCTTTGCAGAGAAGTATCCCAACGGCTTCGGCCCGGACGATGTGAAGTATCCCACGGACAACTGGGACGACCTCTCCACCATCAACTACACCTCCGGCTCCACGGGAGACCCTAAGGGCGTTATGCTCACGTACCGCAACTTCAGCGCAAACGTAGACTACGACCAGCGCTACATGCCCGCAGGAGACAAGATGGTATCCATGCTCCCCATGGCCCACATGTACGGCCTGGTTATCGAGTTCATCTATCCTTTGGTCAACGGTACCTCTATTTACTGGATGGCAAAGGCCCCCACTCCGGCAACTCTCCTCAAGGCATTTGCCGATGTCAAGCCCTACCTCCTTGTCACCGTTCCGCTGGTGATGGAAAAGATCTACAAGAGCAAGCTCAAGCCCACCATGGACAAGCCCATTATCAAGATCCTGTCCAAGATTCCGGGACTCAACAACGTCATCTTCAAGAAAGTGAAGGAAGGTCTTCACGAGGCCTTCGGCGGAAAGGTAACGGAATACATCATGGGCGGCGCTGCCCTGAACCCTGAGTGCGAGCGCCTGTTCAAGAAGATCAAGTTCCCTTACACCGTCGGTTACGGCATGACAGAGGGCTGTCCTCTCATGGCATATTCCCCCTGGCGCACCTATGTTCCCGGTTCCTGCGGCCGTCCCGTAGATATCACGGAAATCCGCATCGATTCTGAGGATCCCCAGCACATTGTTGGTGAAATCCAGGCCAAGGGAGACAACATCACAATAGGCTACTACAAGAACCCCGAGGCCACTGCAAACGCATTCACGGAAGACGGCTGGCTCCGCACCGGAGACCTTGGCGTCATGGATGCAGAAGGCAATATCTTCATCCGCGGCCGTTCCAAGAACATGATCCTGAGCTCTTCCGGCCAGAACATCTATCCGGAGGAAATCGAGGTGGTTGTGAACAACCAGCCCTACGTACTTGAGACAGTTGTAGTAGACCGTGGCGGCAAGCTGGTCGCCCTTGTCTTCCCGGACGAGCAGGCCATTGCCAAGTCCCTTCTGGACAACGAGGCCAAGGACAACATCCCGGAGAACATCCGCCTGGGTGCCAACCGCCAGCTCCCCGCCTACAGCCAGATTGCCAAGGTAGAGTTTGTGGACAAGCCCTTCGAGAAGACTCCTAAGATGAGTATCCGAAGGTTCCTGTACAAGTAATCAATAAAAAAGCCGGCTCGCTTGAGCCGGTTTTTTTATTGGATTAAAGAGTAGCTTCTGGCGATGAAATCTGCCAGGGCTTTGCCCTTGAGCATGCCGTTGCCAAGCAGTGCCAGGTCTACAATCTGGTGGAGGATCTCGTTTCCGGCGGCGAAGGCTTCAACATCGGCCTTGTGGGCTTTGCGGACCTCTTCGCGGGCCTCGCGGGCCTTGGTCTTCTCTTCTTCAGATGCATCCTTGCCGGCTTCAGGAGGTAGTTCTCCCTGGGGCTTGACTTCGGCCAGCTTGGCTTCCCAGATCTTAGCCACCAGAGGGTTCTCCATGTTCACGGTGATGTTGTAGCTCTCCGGCATTGAGCCGTAGAAGTTCATTCCGCCGCCAAGGGCGCTCATGTCGCGGTAACGGCGCATGAACTCGTTCTGGGTGATGAGGATAGGGGCGGCATCGGCACCAAGGTTTTCGCCAACTACGTAGTAGTCGTTGCCGGAAGGGAGGGCGGCCTTGAAGAGGTTCTCCAGGTCGTAGCGCTCGTCTTCCTTCATCTCCGGTTTCACCTTGTCTTCCTTGGGGATCAGTTTCTCCACGGCATCCGAATCCACGCGGGCGAAGCGGGTGTCCTTGAGTTTCTGCTCCAGAAGGTTCACGTAGTGGGCGTCCAGTTCGCAGTCCATGAGGAGGACATCGTACCCCTTATTCTTTGCGGCCTCGATGTAGACGTACTGGTCCTCAACGTTAACCGCGTACAGGTAGACAAGCTTCTTGTCCTTGTCCGTCTGGGCGCTTTCCACGGCGGTCTTGTATTCGTCAAAGCTGAAGTATTTGCCGTCCGTGTTCTTGAGAAGGGCGAACCTTAGGGCTCTCTCGCAGAACTTCTCATCGGAAAGCATTCCGTACTCGATGAAGAGCTTGAGGTTGTCCCACTTCTTCTCCAGCTGCTCCCTTTCCTCCTTGAAAATGCCTTCCAGGCGGTCTGCGACCTTCTTTGTAATATAGGTCGATATTTTCTTCACCGCGGCGTCGCTCTGCAGGTAACTGCGGGAAACGTTCAGAGGAATGTCAGGGGAGTCGATGACGCCGTGCAGCAGGGTCATGAAGTCCGGGACGATGTTGTCCACATGGTCCGTCACGAACATCTGGTTGCAGTATAGGGAGATCTTGTTGCGCTCCACGGCCACACGGTCCTTGAGCTTAGGGAAGTACAGGATGCCGGTGAGGTTGAACGGATAGTCAACGTTCAGGTGAATCCAGAACAGGGGCTCCTCGTTCATGGGGAAGAGGTTGCGGTAGAAGTCCAGATAGTCCTGATCCTTGAGCTCCGACGGGGCCTTTGCCCACAGCGGCTCGGTATTGTTGATGATCTTATCCTTGTCAGTATCCACGTACTTACCGTCCTTCCATTCCTGCTCCTTACCAAAGACGATGGGAACCGGCATGAACTTGCAATACTTGCTCAGAAGGCCCTCTATGCGGGATTTCTCCGCGTACTCCTTGGAGTCATCGTCAAGATAAAGGGTAATGATGGTACCGCGCTCGGGCTTCTCAATCTCCTCCATCTGGTATTCCGGAGAGCCGTCGCAGCTCCACTTCACGGCCTTGGCGCCTTCCTTCCAGGACAGGGTCTCGATGGTCACCTTCTTGGACACCATGAAAGCGCTGTAGAAGCCCAGACCGAAGTGGCCGATGATGTTGCCTATTTGGTCCTTGTACTTCTCCAGGAACTCTCCGGCGCTGGAGAAAGCAATCTGGTTGATGTACTTGTCAACCTCCTCCTCGGTCATGCCGATACCGTTATCGATAACCTTCAGGGTATTCTCCTTGGAATCCAGCTCCAGATGCACCTTGAGCTCTCCCAGCTCTTCCTTACAGTCCCCGGAAGCCGCCAGTGCCTTCATCTTCTGAGTAGCATCAACTGCGTTTGCAACCAGCTCCCTCAAGAAAATCTCATGATCACTGTACAAAAACTGCTTGATTACCGGAAAAATGTTCTCGGTAGTCACGCCAATCTGTCCTTTGTTTGCCATATCTATAGTGTTTAATATCAAAAAAACCAGCCCTTGCGGACCGGTTTTCAATTAGTCAAATCTTGCGCCAGCACAGCTTTGCTGACAAATTGGCAGATTGCTACTTTTCTATGAGCTTCAGGAACTCGTTCCTGGTCTTCTGGCTCTTGAGGAAGATGCCGGAGAAGGCGGAGGTGGTGGTGATGGCGTTGGATTTCTGGACGCCGCGCATGGACATGCAGGTGTGCATGGCTTCGATTACCACTGCTACGCCAAGAGGGTGGAGGGATTCCTGGATGCAGTCACGGATCTGTTCCGTGAGGCGCTCCTGGACCTGGAGGCGGCGGGCGTAGGTTTCAACCACGCGGGCCACTTTGCTGAGGCCGGTGATGGCGCCGTTGGGAATGTATGCTACATGAGCCTTGCCGATGAAGGGGAGCATATGGTGCTCGCACAGGGAGAAGAGCTCGATGTCCTTTACTATTACCATGTGGTTGTATGGCTCCTGGAACACGGCGCTCTTGACGATTGCCTCTCCGTCCTGAAAATAGCCCTGCGTGAGGAACTGCCAGGCCTTGGCAACGCGCTCCGGAGTTTTCTGGAGACCTTCCCTGGAAGGGTCTTCTCCAAGCAGTTCCAGAATGGCTTTCACGTGCCCTGCAAGCTCTTTTGTAGTTTTTTCGTCGTACTCTTCTATTTTCCTGTATGCCATGGCTTATGTTTTGTAGCAAAAGGTTCTCAAAAATTGGACTGCAAAAATAGCGAAAAAATTTCATTATATCATTTTTTTATCTACCTTTGCAGCCCTAATTGAGGGGGCAACCTTTCAAAACACTGATTATTAACTAAAAAACGTATATATACTATGTTCTGGACACTTGAACTTGCCAGCAGCCTGGACGACGCTCCGTGGCCCGCAACCAAAGACGAACTCATAGACTACGCCACCCGCACCTGCGCCCCTGACGAAGTCATCGAAAACCTTGAAGAACTTGAGGACGACGGTGAAATCTACGAATCCATCGAAGACATCTGGCCGGACTACCCCACCAAGGAGGACTTCATGTGGAA
>CAMJJZ010000011.1 GCA_946406275.1 uncultured Bacteroidales bacterium
GGCTATGATGATAATGGCGTAAATCATACCGCTAATATAACCAAAAATAATCGAACTCTTTACAGAAGAAGGCGTTTCCCGGCCCAAAAAGGTCGGGGTTTATATTGACTTATTAAGCGTCGGCGAAGGTTTTGCCGTCGGAGAGGGTGATTTGGAGTTTGGTGTACTCGCAGTGGAAATCGTTTTTGAGGCGGTCCAGGTAGCGGGCGCATTCCCATTTGCACATAGGGAGGTCGTGGAGAAGGTAGTTGCCGCAGGCTTCCGGGCGCGTGGCGGGGACCTCGTCCTGAGTCAGGATCCACTCCAGGCACTCTATGGTGAGCTTGCGCATGTCCTGGACGGTATAATTGCCCGTCATAATGATGTACATGCCCGTGAGGCATCCCATGGGGCCCACATAGACCACGTCTTCTTTTGCGGCCGAATTGCGGAACCAGGTTGCCATAAGATGCTCCATGCTGTGGATTGCGGCCGGTGCAACTGCGGGCTCCTTGTTGGGCTCCGTTATCCTAATGTCGAAAGTGGTGAATCCTTTGTCTACCCTGGACACGTAAATGCCGGGTTTCAGATGAGTGTGGTCAATTGTAAAGCTCTGTACGACTTCCATAATAATGCGCTCTTTTTGCCGGTCACAAATATACCAATAATCCGCGTAACTATTGCCAAAAACCCGTAAAAGTGTTACATTTGTATCCCGTATGTAAAACACTTGATACAATGAACACTAAGTATGTTTTCGTTACGGGCGGGGTGGCTTCTTCCCTTGGAAAGGGCATAGTGGCGGCATCCCTTGCTAAGCTTCTCCAGGCACGCGGACTCCGCGTCACCATCCAGAAATTCGATCCCTATATCAATATAGACCCCGGTACGCTTAACCCGTACGAGCACGGCGAGTGCTATGTTACAGAAGACGGCGCGGAAACGGACCTTGACCTTGGTCACTATGAGCGCTTCCTTGGCGTGCATATGTCCAAGGCCAACAACGTCACCACCGGCAAGGTATACAACACGGTAATCACCAAAGAGCGCGAGGGCGCATACCTTGGAAAGACCGTCCAGATAGTCCCTCACATCACGGACGAAATCAAGCGCAGGATGCTTCTGCTTGGCAAGACCGGTAAGTTTGACGTAATAATCACTGAGGTAGGCGGCACCGTGGGCGACATGGAGTCCATGCCCTTCGTGGAAGCCATGCGACAGCTCCAGTGGGAACTGCCGGAAGAAGACTTCCTGAGCATCCACCTCACGCTTATCCCATATCTTAAAGCTGCCAAGGAACTTAAGACCAAACCTACCCAGCATTCGGTCCAGGAGCTGCAGAGCTGGGGCGTGCATCCGGACATCATAGTATGCCGTACGGAAATGCCTCTGTCAAAAGAACTCCGCAAAAAGATAGCCCTTTTCTGCAACGTCCGTCCCGGACACGTGATCCAGTCAATCGACGCCTGGAGCATCTATCAGGTGCCTCTTAACATGGAGGAAGAAGGCCTTGACACCCTTGTGGTGAACAAGCTGGAAATCAAGGACTGCGCCCCGGAACCTGACCTGAAGGCACTGAAGGCCTTCCTTGACCGCCTTCAGCATCCAAAGCACCAGGTGAACATTGCCATGGTAGGCAAGTACGTAGAACTACAGGACGCCTACAAGTCAATCCAGGAGTCCTTTGTCCACGCAGGCGCAGCCAACGAGTGCAAAGTGAATGTCACATGCATTCACTCAGAAACCATTAACGAAGATAATGTGGCCGACAGGCTCAAAGATATGGACGGCATCCTGGTGGCCCCGGGCTTCGGCGAAAGGGGCATTCCCGGAAAGATAGCCGCCGTGCGCTACGCCCGCGAGAACCGGATTCCCTTCTTCGGCATCTGCCTTGGTATGCAGATGGCCGTAGTGGAGTTTGCCCGCGACGTCCTTGGTTATGCCGATGCCGCTTCCGTAGAGATGGACGGCAAGACCTCCCACCCGGTCATCGACCTTATGGAAGAGCAGAAGACAACGACCATAAAGGGTGGGACGATGCGCCTGGGCGCCTATGCCTGCAAACTGGTCCCCGGGACGCTCGCGTCCAAGATTTACGGCGGTAAAGACGTCATCTACGAACGTCACCGTCACCGCTACGAGTTCAACGAATTGTACCGCTCAGAACTGGAGAAGGCAGGAATGAAAGTCTCTGGAATCAACCCGGACACCGGCCTTGTGGAAATCATCGAGATCCCGGACCATCCGTTCTTCATAGGCACGCAGTTCCATCCGGAGTTCAAGAGTACTCCGGAGCAGCCGCAGCCCATTTTCACGGCATTCGTGAAGGCCGCGCTTAATGCGAAGAAGACTATAGTGTAAAAGTCAGATCCGCTTTGATGTCTTCTGATGATGTGCCAAGAAGCGCGTGGAACTCTCCGGGTTCCGCAACCCAGGAGTGTTTATCGGCATCGAAGAAGCTGAGGGCCTGACGGTCCAGGGTGAATTCCACCTTCTTGCTCTGCCCGGGCTCAAGGTATACTTTCTCAAAGCCCTTGAGTTCCTTTACGGGACGCTCCACGGAGGCTTCCACGTCCGAGACATACAGCTGAACCACCTCTGCGCCGGCCACTGAGCCGGTGTTCTTGAGGGTTGCGCTCACCTTGAAACCGTTTCCGGAGCGCTTTACGCGGGCATCGGCAATGTCAAAGGTGGTGTAACTCAGGCCGTGGCCGAAGGGGTAGCAAACGGGAATACCCTTGCTGGAGTACCAGCGGTAGCCGATGAATACGCCCTCGTCGTAGTATTCCTGCCACCAGTCCTTCCCTTCTTCCTGAATGCCGGGATACTGGCGCTCCGTCTTGAGGGGGCCGTCGGCAAGGGCCAGGGGCATGGTGAAGGGCAGTTTTCCGGAAGGGTTCACGGCGCCGGTGAGGACGTCTACAAGGGCGTGGCCGCTTTCCGATCCGCCGTACCATCCCTGGACGATGGCGTTGACCTTAGGGGCCCAAGGCATTGCTACGGGTGAGCCGGATATGTTCACCACCACCATCTTCTTTCCCGTTGCCGCAAGAGTCTCTATGAGGCGGTCCTGGCCGTAGGGGAGGACGATGTCTTCGCGGTCCGTGCCTTCGTTGTCCTGGTTCCCGCTCTTGTTGAGGCCGCCTATGTATAGGACGATGTCTGCATCGGCCGCAGAGGCCAGGGCATCGGCAATGAGCCGGTCTGCGCTGCGGCTTTCGGAGAGGTCCTGACCGGTGACCACCTTGTTGTAGTTGGTGGTGACGTCTCCAACGTAGCCGCGCTCCCAGACCACATCCGCCTTGCCTTCGAAGGCCTCGCGGAGGGCGTCCAGGGGTATAACCTCGTACTTGGTCTTGAGGTTGGAGCTGCCGCCGCCAACCACCATCATCTTGTAGGCATTTTCACCTACTACCAGGATCTTTCCGCCTTCCGGAACGTTCAGCGGCAGGGTGCCGTCGTTCTTCAGGAGGACGATGCCCTGGGCCGCAATCTTGCGCGCTGCAGCGTAGTGTTCCGGGGAGTTGAAACTGCCGAATTGCTGCTCCGGACTCATGGAGGTGCGGAAAACGGTGCGTAGGATGCGGCGGGCTTTATCGTCAAGTACTTCCTGTGTGGCACGGCCGTCGCGCAGGCGCGCTAGGTATGGCTTTGCCAGATGGTAGTTGGAGTAGCTGTCCGACGCCCCCTCGGTGAGGCCGTCGGTCCAGGTGCCCATCTCTATGTCCAGGCCGTTGGTGACGGCTTCGTCATCGTCCCTGCAACCGCCCCAGTCGCTGATTACTACGCCGTCAAAGCCCCATTCGCCTTTGAGGATGTCGCAGAGGAGGCGCTTGTTGTGGCAGTTGAACTGGTTGTTGTAGAGGTTGTAGGATCCCATGATGGCCCAGGCGCCGCCTTCCACCACAGCCGCCTTGAAGGCCGGAAGGTATATCTCGTAGAGGGTGCGGTCGTCCAGGTTGGACGATGTTGCCGTGCGCCTTACCTCTTGATTGTTAACCGCATAGTGCTTTACGCAGGCGGCCACTCCGTTGGTCTGTACGCCCTTTACGTAGGGCACTACCAGCTGGCCTGCGAGGTACGGATCCTCTCCCATATACTCGAAGGTGCGTCCGTTGAGCGGGGTGCGGCCCATGTTGATGCCCGGGCCCAGGAGGATGTCCTTTTCACGATAACGTGCTTCCTCTCCGATGCAGTTGCCATATAGCAGGGAAAGGTTCCTGTCCCAGGTGGCTGCAAGGTTCACCAGGGCCGGGAAAGCCGTGCAGGAGTCGTTGGTCCAGCCGGCCTGGTCCCACTCGTCCCAGAGAACTTCCGGGCGGATGCCGTGAGGGCCGTCCGTGTGCCAGAGCTCCGGTATGCCAAGGCGCGGAACGCCGGCACTGGAGAACTTGGACTGGGCGTGGGTCATGGCCACTTTCTCCTCCATTGTCATGCGTGAGAGAGCGTCTTCCACACGCTCCTCTAGGGGCTTGGAAGGGTCCAGGTAAACGGGTTTTCCGGTTTTGGGACAGCAGGCACATACGGCCAAGGCCGCCGCCAATGCGACGATAGGGCTATTCTTCATTTTTCTCGATTACTTTTCTGAGTGTGAGTGGCTTGTTGGTGGTGATGACGTCCACTCCCAGGTCTATAAGGTGGCGCATCTCAGGGGCCAGATCTACCGTCCAGACGTTCACTTTCATTCCAAGGTCATGGGCGCGCTGCACCCAGTCCGGATGCTGATGGAAGGTTAGGAAGTGGTAGTCCAGGCCGTTGATGCCGTCGGCGTGGAGGGTTTCAGGATCCACTTTTCCTTCGAGATACTGGTTGTCAAAGCCGGGGAGGTTTTGCGCCACCCATTTGCAGGCTTCGTAGCTGAAGGAGATGAACATCACTATTGAGGGATCCAGCAGATCATGGGCCATGAGGGCATTCACGCAGGCCTGTGCAAGATACAGGGTGGTTTCTACAGTATCCTGAGGCTTTATCTCCAGGACCAGCATGCATGTGTCTTTTGCGCCCTGTTCCAGGTACTCGTTCAGGGTGGGGATGGTTTCCCCGTTGCGGTGGCGTTTTGCCAGAAGCTCCTTATAGGTGCTTTTATGGATGGGAATGCCATGGAAGGTGGCGTCATGATTCACAACCACAATGCTGTCTGCCGTGAGATGGACGTCGAACTCGCTGCCCCAGAAGCCGTTTTCCTGGGCCATGCGCAGCGAAGCAATGGAGTTCTCCACATGGCGGGTCTCATCGCAGTCCCAGAAGCCTCTGTGGGCGCAGATCTTGGGATTCTGTGCATTGGCGGCGATGCCGCAAAGCAGTATGAGTATGGTCAGAAAGCGGTTTCTCATAGCACGGAACGTACTTCAAGGTTAATCTCCCGGAAGCGCTTTTCGTCCACCTTTACCACGGCGCGGTCGTAGGTCATGATACCGTTGAGTTCGCTCTCAACGTCCGTTGTCTGGGTGTATATGCCGGCGGCAACTCCGGAGATTATCTGGTCCACGAACTGACTTGCATAGGCCTCATACTTGTCAAGCACTTCTTTTCCGTCCTTGCAGAGGCCCTGGTAGCCCCAGTTGCGGCCCTGGGCGTTCCAGAGGTGGCCTTCCACGGCAAGGCCTATGCCTCCGTACTCTCCAAGCACGTCTATCTGGCTGCCGTGGCTCCGGAACTTCATGACCGGAGCGGGATAGTTGTGGCTGTCAAGGATGTCTCCAACGTGATAGGAGTTGCCTCCGGAGGCGGAATTGATGAGCCTGGTGGGGTCTTGCTCACGGGTGAATTCCACAACCTTTTCCGTGTCGAACTGGGCCCAGCCCTCGTTGAAGGGCACCCATACCAGGATGCAGGGATAGTTCTGCAGCTGGTGCATTATCTCTCCCCACTCTTTATAGTAATTGGCCTTGACATCGTCCGGAAGTGGATAATCGTACCCCGTTTCATACGCGAACTGGCCCCACTGGGGATATCCGGTGGTGGTGTGGACGTCGATGTTTCCGGCAATGGAAGGCATGTCCTGCCATACCGCTATGCCTATGCGGTCGCAGTACCAGTACCAGCGGGCGGGCTCCACCTTGATGTGCTTGCGTATCATGTTCCAGCCCCACTCCTTGGTCTTTTCTATATCGTACCGGAGGGCGTCGTCAGTGGGGGCGGTGTAAAGGCCGTCCGGCCACCAGCCCTGGTCCAGCGGACCGTACTGGAAATAGGCCTTGTTGTTGAGGCCCAGCCGTTTGTATCCGGCAAAATCGTAGGCCAGGGAACTCTTGCGCATAGCGGTATATCCGTGCACGCGATCCTTCACCTTCCCGTTCCTTAGCACCTCTATATCAAGTGCGTACAGATATGGATGCTCCGGGCTCCACAGCTTCTGATCCGGTACGTTCAGGACGATTTCTTTTCCGGGTTCGCCACTGATATAGGCCACCTTCCGGCCGGGCTTTCCCGTCTCCGTGGAGTAGCCTTCGCCGCCTTCCAGGAGGGTTACGCAGACCATGTCTCCGCCGTCGGTATCGGCCGTAACGGTGATGGTGGAGGCGTCGATGTCGGCAACTGCCTTATAGTCCTTGATGTAGGTGAGGGGAACCGGCTCCATCCAGACGCTCTGCCAGATGCCGGTGACTGGGGTGTACCATATTCCGCCGGGGTTGGAGACCTGCTTGCCGCGGGGCTGGGTGTCGTTGTCCGTGCCGTCCTGGACCTTCAGGACCAGGGTCTGGAGGCCTTCTGCAAGGTAATCGGTGATGTCGAAGGAAAACGCCGTATATCCACCGGTGTGGATGCCAAGAGGCTGGCCGTTCAGCCACACCTCCGCCTTCCAATCCACGGCATCGAAGTGCAATAGCACCCTTTCCTTCCAGCCGCCGGGCACCTTGAACGTGGTCTTGTACCATAGCGCCTCCTCTGCCGATACCCTCCGGCCCACTCCGGACAGTGCGGACTCAATGCAGAACGGCACCAGGATCTGCCCCTCCGCCTCCGGCATCTCCTCTGCCTGGCACGGGGTTATGGCATAGTCCCACAGTCCGTTGAGTGACTTCCACTTGTCCCTCACCATCTGCGGCCTGGGATACTCCTGATGCACCTTTGCGGGGCTCACCTGAGCCGCCCACCGGGTCATTATCCTATCTCCCGCCGGCGCCCAGGACGTCTTTGGCGCGCATGACGCGAGGAGGAGGGAAAGTGCTATGACGACTATCTTTTTCATATCTTATTCCATGAGTTTCTTATACTTGAAGCGCTTGGGCTCAGTGTCTCCGAGGCGCATCTTGCGGTTGGCTTCGTATTCCTGGTAGTTGCCTTCGAAGAATACCACCTGGCCCTCGCCTTCATATGCAAGGATGTGGGTGGCAATTCGGTCCAGGAACCAGCGGTCGTGGGAGACCACCACGGCGCAGCCGGCAAAGCTGTCGAGACCTTCCTCCAGGGCGCGGATGGTGTTCACGTCAACGTCGTTGGTGGGCTCGTCCAGTAACAGCACATTGCCTTCGTCCTTGAGGGTGAGAGCCAGGTGGAGGCGGTTGCGTTCACCGCCGGAGAGCACTCCGCAGAGTTTCTCCTGATCTGCTCCGGAGAAGTTGAAGCGGGATACCCAGGCGCGTGCATTCACGTCACGGCCTCCCATGCGCACCCACTCCGAATTGCCTGCTATTGTCTCATACACGGTCTTGTCCGGGTCTATTGTGCGATGCTGCTGGTCTACGTATGAGATCTTTACGGTCTCTCCAATCTCTATGGTGCCGCTGTCCGGCTGCTCCAGGCCCATTATGAGGCGGAACAGCGTGGTTTTGCCGGCTCCGTTAGGGCCTATGACGCCAACTATGCCTGCAGGAGGGAGTTCGAAGCTCAGGTGCTCGAACAGAAGTTTGTCCCCGTATGCCTTCGAGACGTCAGTGAACTTTATGACCTTGTTGCCAAGGTGCGGGCCGTTGGGGATGTAGATTTCCAGGTTGTCTTCCTTCTGTTTGGTGTCTGCCGATGCCAGTTTCTCGTACGCTCCAAGACGGGCTTTCTGCTTGGCCTGGCGGGCCTTGGGGGCCATACGGACCCATTCCAACTCACGCTCCAGAGTCTTTCTGCGCTTGCTTTCCGCCTTTTCTTCCTGAGCCAGACGCTTGGTCTTCTGATCCAGCCAGCTGGAGTAGTTGCCCTTCCAGGGAATGCCTTCTCCGCGGTCCAGCTCCAGGATCCAGCCGGCGACGTTGTCAAGGAAGTAGCGGTCGTGCGTGACGGCAATCACAGTTCCCTTGTACTGCTGCAGGTGGGCTTCCAGCCACTGGATGGATTCAGTGTCAAGATGGTTGGTGGGCTCGTCCAGAAGAAGCACGTCAGGTTCTTGCAGAAGCAGGCGGCAAAGCGCCACGCGGCGGCGTTCACCTCCGGAGAGTTCCTTTATCTTCTGCTCCGACGGCGGGCACTGCAGTGCATCCATAGCCCTTTCCAGCTTGGAGTCTATCTCCCAGCCGCCTTTATGGTCTATGAGTTCAGTGAGTTCTCCCTGACGTTCAATGAGACGGTTCATCTCATCGTCGTCCATGGGCTCCATGAACTTCATGGATATCTCGTTGTACTCCTGAAGGATGTCCATTACCTCCTGAACACCCTCCTGGACCACTTCCAGCACGGTTTTTTCCGGATCCATCTGCGGCTCCTGCTCCAGATATCCAACGGAATAGCCGGGCGCCCAGACCACTTCTCCTTTGTAGGACTTCTCCACGCCGGCAATGATCTTCAGCAGCGTTGACTTACCCGAGCCGTTAAGGCCTATGATGCCAATCTTGGCACCATAGAAAAAGCCCAGATAAATGTCCTTAAGTATTACTTTGTTGTTGTGCGGAAGGGTTTTCCCAACCCCAGCCATGGAGAATATGATCTTTTCGTCGGCCATAGTTTTGATGTTTGTACAAATATATAAAAAAAACGGGTCCCCATCCACCAAAAACGCCAAATCCGTGGACAAACTGGCAAAAATGCCAACTTGTCCACCAAAACTCGCCATTTCCGTGGACAGGGTGACGTACGTCACCTGAAACCGGGGGGACCTGCAGCGCAAATCGGCCTCTCAGGGCGTATAGTGACGCAGGTCCCCCTCATAAAAAGTGACGTACGTCACCTTCAGAGGGTAAAGAGGTCCCGGGAGGGGAGGACGGAGGAGAAGCGGGAGCGGAGGTTTTTGCAGAGGTGGGCGGTGTTTTTGGTGAAGCGGGAGCCGCGCCAGGCGGAGGTGTTGGAGATGAAGATCCAGCATTCGCCGTCGGGGTAGACTTTCACCAGGGCAGATGTGCCAGAGAAGGAGCCGGTGCGGGTCCATTCGCCGTCCGGCTTGGTGTCGTTCCAACCAAGGGAGAAGGTGTCCGCATCGTACCAGGTGGTCATTTTGCGGACGGATTCCTGAGATAGAATGTCCTCCATGGGTCCGCGGCCGTCGATGCATCCCACCAGGCGCGCCATTTCCACTGCCGATGCTGTCCAGGCCCCTGCGCCCATAAGGCCGGTGATGTCATTCCCGCCGTAGCATTTATCCACTGCAGAGTATTTGCCGTCGAAGGAAGGAACAAGCTCACTGTCCGGCTGCATGAAGTACTGTGACTCGCCGGGAAGGCGGTCCTTGAGGTAGTTGCCGCCAATCCTGAACTGAGTGCAGCCTGCAGGTGCAAAAACGTGCTCCTGCATGTACTGGTCGTATGGCTCACCGCTAACTTTCTCTATTATCAGTGACAGCAGAAGGAAGCCGAAATTGGAGTATTCCTGCCACGTTCCGGGCTCGAAGGCCAGTCTGCGGCCTAGCTGTTTCTGAACCACGAACTGCGGGGTGGGAGGCTCGCTGAGACCCCAGTCGCGCATGAACGTGAGTTTGGAGAACATCACGTCTCCGCCGCGCACGGAAAAGCCCGCCTGGTGGCGGAGCAGATGCTCCACGGTTATGAGATAGTAATTGTTGTCCTTGATATAGGAATCGTACTCGTTAAGCACGCCAAAAGGCCCGAATACCGGAGTGTCCAGAAACACCTTTCCCTCTTCCTGCAGCTTCATGATTCCTACCGCAGTGAGAAGCTTGGACACCGATGCCAGACGCATGGTGGTGCCCGGGGTCATGGGCGTGGTGGAATCGGCCTTGCCGTAACCTTTGGCGTAGAGGAGGGAATCGTTCCGCATTATGGCCAGGGACGCTCCCTTGAGGGACCAGAAGTTCATGAAGGAGTCTATGGCGTGGTCCATGGCCTTCAGCTCCGGGATGTCTTCATTGACGATGGCGGAGTTGAGATCGGCCACATAGACCGGGGCCTCCGGGACCTTCTTCTCAGCCCTCCCGCGGACGATAAAAGGAAAGGCGGCTATGAGCCCTGCCGCCCCTACAAGGATGAGTATGAATTTCCCGGCCTTCACTTCACGATGCCGGCCTTCCTGCCAAAGTCTATGATGTAGTCCGCCGTACCTTCGATTCCAAGGATGGAACTGTCTATGCAGAGGTCGTAGTTATCGGCCTTGCCCCAGCTTCCGAAGGTGTAGTAGTTGTAGTAGGTTTCGCGGGTGCGGTCCTTGCGGCGCATGAGGGATTCAGCTTCTTCCGGAGAAAGCCCTTCCAGCTCCACCAGCCTTTTTATGCGGTATTCCATGGGGGCGCACACGAAAACGTCCAGGCATTTGAGGTCCCGGAGGATATAATCGGCACATCTGCCTATGATTACCGCGTCCCCGGCCTCCGCGATGGAACGGATAACGTCGCTCTGGATCTGGAACATGAGGTTGTCGTTCACGAAGCCCCCGTCCAGATGGCTCAGGCGGCCCGACGCGAAGAAGCTGGACACGGAGAAAAGGCTGCGCTTTTCCTCGCCGGTGACCAGGCCTTTGGAATAGCCCTTCTCTTCCGCCACCTTGGAGATGAGTTCGTTGTCGTATACGGGAATGCCCAGTTTGCGGCCTATTGCCTGGCCAACATAACCGCCTCCGCTGCCGAAGCTTCGGCCAATGTTGATAATGGTATTCATCAGATCTGCCCTCCAAGGATGGACGGGTCGTCACCGTCCTTGAGTTTTTTCAGTTTAACGATTAGATTCCAGCCGAAGATGGCGGTGATGACGGACGCTATGGCATCCGAAATGGGGAAGCTGTACCATACGCCGGCTTCGCTCTGCATGATTCCGGGAAGGATGTAGATACAGGGGAGAAGGAAGAGAAGCTGCCTGGAAAGCGACAGGAAAACGCTCTTTTTAACCATTCCAAGGCACTGGAAAAGGTTTGTGGTAACCATCTGGAAACCGACTATGGGAAATACCATGAACAGTATCCTGAGGCCTTTTGCGGCAATGTTTTCAAGGGCGGGGTCGTTGGTGAAGATGGATGCCACCGGCATGGAGAACAACTCCGCCACCAGGAAGCCGGCGGTGCATACTATCGTAGCCCACATGGAGGTCTTGATATATACCTCCTTCACCCTGCCGAACTGGCGGGCGCCGTAGTTGTATCCGGCAATGGGCTGCATTCCCTGGTTGAATCCCATCACTATCATCACAAAGAGGAATCCAACCCTGTTCACTATTCCGTACGCGCCAAGGGCAAGGTCTCCGCCCCATTTAACAAGCTGCTGGTTGATGAAAAGGACCACTATGCAGCTTGCCAGGTTCATGAGGAACGGTCCCAGGCCAATTGCGAGGGAATCCTTTGCAATCCTCCAGTCCACACGGAAGATGTGCCTGGAACGCGGCAGGTGCAGGAATTTCTTCTGGTCCAGGAAATACCACAGAGTGTAGCACAGCGACATGGTCTGGCACAGCACGGTTGCCAGTGCCGCGCCCCTGATTCCAAGGCCCAGCACAAATATGAATATTGGATCCAGAATGGCGTTTGAAATCACCGTGAACAGCGTTAGCCCCATGGCCAGTTTTGGATTGCCGGACGACCGGACGATGGCGTTGAGGCCGAAGTAAAGGTGAGTTACGGCATTACCTATTGCAATGTAGAACATGTAGTCCCTTGCAAAAGGCAGTGAAGCCTCCGTGGCGCCGAAGAATTTAAGGATGGGATCCATCCACATGAGCGTGACGAAGGTGAACACGAAACCGGTTATAAGGTTCAGGGTAACATCGTTGCAGAGAACCTTCTCCGCAGCCTTGTAGTTCTTCTGGCCAAGCAGAACGGATATCATGGTGGCCGCTCCAACGCCCACAAGGGTGCCGAAAGCGGTGGATATGTTCATCAGGGGGAAAGTGACCGCCAGGCCTGCCATCGACAGCGAACCCACCTCCGGGATATGCCCGATGTAGATGCTGTCCACCATATTGTACAGGGACGATGCCGTCATGGCGATGATGCCGGGAACGGCGTACTGGCGGAGCAGGGTGCCTATAGGCTTGGTACCGAGTTCGGTAGGGATTGCGTTACCTCCGGCCATGGGCTACTCCTTCCCTACAAGTTCAAGCTGGAACAGAAGGGGACAATACGCGGGGATGGCGTCCTTGGAACTAGTTCCGTATCCGTGCCCCGACGTGAATATCACCGTGGCCTTCTGGCCCTTCCACCACATGAGGGAAATACCGGCTTTGAAGCCATCTATGAAGGTGGTGCTGTTGTCTATCTTGATGTCCGACCACGTGGAGGAGAACGCCAGGGACATGGGTGCGTACGTGCGGGATGAATCGTAAATGTCGTTGTCGACGGCCGTTTTCTGGACCGATGTGTCGAAGACTGTGCCGTCCAGGCGCATGCCGGTGTAGTTGAGGCTCAGGTCCATCTCCGTATCCGAACGCTTGTCGTCCTCATTGAAGCCGCTCACGTCCGATATGAACCAGAAGGTGCCGTCTACCTCAGATCCTTCTTCAGAGCCGGGCATAAGGGTTGCCGTGGCGCCGGGATAGTGGGCGCTGACGTAATCTGCCACCTGCTGTTTCTCCCACTCCGTGGGGTCCGTGACCTGGGCTATGAGGTGTACGATGTAGATGAGGCTGCTGGAAGCGGAGCAGTTGTCTATGTATTCTTTCTCCGAGGAGTAGCGGCTTGTGGTGAGAAGCCAGGCGGGGACTATCGCAACCCTGGTTGCTCCTATTTCCATACCATCCAGGATGGCGTCGAAGCCCGCATAGCTGGCGCCCTCTCCAACTGCGGAGAACTTGCCGCCATAGTAGGAAGAGACCTTGTAAGTTCCCAGCTGCTGAGACCAC
This sequence comes from uncultured Bacteroidales bacterium, assembly GCA_946406275.1. Next base: position 13,122 of record CAMJJZ010000011.1, read on the forward strand.
TCCTTGTTGTCCGTGCTTATCACGGTGCCACTGAGGGACTTGATGGTGACCTCAGCCAGGACCCACGCCTTGTCCGCCGACCATTTGGCCGCGCCGGAGGTCATATCGGAAATGATATATATGCCGGATGCTTCCGCGGTGACGGAAGGGTAGTTCTTCTGCATCCAGAGCTCCAGGTAGTCCTGTGCCTGCTCTCCGGTGGAAGCGGTATTGGTGGTGACGCATCCCGTAAGGAGGATGCCAAGAAGGGGTATGAAGAGTTTTTTCATTATTCTATCGATTCAATCCAAACGTGATAGACCAGGGCACTCTTTGCAGGAATCGTGCCTTGCTCGCGATTGCCGTATCCATATTTTCCTGTGAAGAGGATATAGGCATCGTCCTGGGGCTGTACGCCGTAGAGACCCATCTTGAGGCCTTCCAGGATATCGTCCTGCATGCTTATGGTGACTTTTTTGAACTGTTCTTTGTCCGACAGGTCCCATCCGGCGGCGGTGGCAACGTCTTCACGGCTTGTGGCAACGAGGTTCGAGGCCGATATGCTTGACCCGCTGAGGACGTAGAGGGCATAGTCCATGGTTACACTGCCGTTCCAGCCCAGGGAGTCCCTGGTGGGGTCCAGCGTATCCTTGAGAGTGAGCCTGTAGGCGCCTCCGGTGCGGGTGAGGGTGGCGGTTTCGTCGGACTTCATCTGGGTGGAGATGAAGCTTTCTATGTTGGTTGTCTGCTTGTCGTAAGTGGTTTGCAGGGCCTGCTGGGTGCAGGCTCCGAAAACTATCATGGAAAGCAGTATGACGGCTGTTTTTCTCATCCCAGGAACTGTTTGAGGGCGTTTTCCACATATGCCGGGGCGGCGCTTGTGTCCGGGATGTCTTTCCCGAAGCTGAGCTTTCCGCCGGCCGCGTTTTCATGGCCTCCGCCGTTGAAAAAGTTTACCGCCAGCTGCTGGGCCGATGTGCCTTTCTTGGAGCGAACGGACACCCTCATGCAGTCTTCCTTTTCAGTGAGGAGGACGCTCAGGCGTACGTCTTTTATTGCCAGGGGAACGTTCACAAGGCCTTCTGCCTCACCTTCACGGTAGTCGAACCTTTCCTGAATCTGCTTTGTGAGCACCATCCAGGCGGCGCCTTCCGGGGTAAGGTTCATTTCTCTGCTCTGCATGTAGCCCATGAGGCGGATGCGGTTTTCCCGGTAATCGTTGTATATATGGCCTATGATGGCGTCCCTGTCCGTCCCGGAGGCAATCAGTTCCGATGCCATCTGGAACGTGGAAGGGAATACCGAGTTGGCGAAGTTGTTGGTGTCCGTGGTCATGCCGGCGCAGATGGCGTTGCGGCAGGCTTCCGGCAGTTCCCCACCAAGGCCTTTGAGTATCCAGTACAGGAGCTCGCTTGCCGATGAAATCTCCGGGGTGGAGAACACCAGGGAGAACTGGTCTTCCTGCGGATTCAGGTGGTGGTCGATGAGCACCTTGGGGGTCTTGGAGGCCTCCAGGGCGGTGCTCAGGCCCTCCGTGCGGGAGAATCCGTTGCAGTCCAGGAGGATTACCAGATCCGACTTTGCAATCCTTGTTTCAGCGGCCTCCGGATCCTGGTCCGCGTAAATGTACGGGACGTTTTCCGGAATTATAAAACGGATGCTTGCCGGAGGTACTTCCGGGAGCACGCACACGGCGTCTTTGCCAAGGACATCCCTGAGGTATGAGCACATTCCGGCGGTGGAGCCCACTGCGTCTCCGTCCGGGTGGACGTGCGCCGCGACGGACACCACGTAGGCGCCGTCAAGCAGGGACTTTAAACTCTTAAGTTTACTGCCGGTAATGCAAGGAATCATCCTTTCTGAATTTTGCACTGGCAAATTTACAAAAGATATTGCTTTTGAGAAATCATTTTTTTAACTTTGTCGGAAAGTTTGATATAAATTAAACACTAAAATAATGAACAAAGCTGTAAAAATCCTTATCGAGGTTCTCCTTGGATTGGTCATCGCTGGTATCGCATGGGCATTGATTGCAAGTATCCAGAAGCCCGTGAAGTTCAACGAAGAGGTCAAGGCCCGTGAGAAAGTTGGTATCCAGCGTCTCAAGGACATCCGTACCCTTCAGGAGGCTTTCAAGAGCGCAACAGGCCGTTTCAGCCCCACCGTTGACTCCCTCAAGCTCTTCTATGAAAAAGGCCAGATGAACATCGTCATGCAGATCGGTTCCAACGACGACTCCCTCGCAGTTGTTAACACTGAGGCCATCAAGAAGGCCAACAAGCGTCTCAAACCGGATCAGATCACCGCAAAGCTTCAGGAAGCTTATGAGGCAGGTCAGAAGGTTGTGTTCTCAACCGTCACCAAGATCCCCGTGAAAGACACACTGTTCACACATCGCCCGGACTTCGTGGTAGACTCCCTGAAGTACATCCCGTTCTCCGGCGGCCAGGAAGTTGAGATGGAATCCACCATCAAGAAAGTTTCCGGTGTTCAGGTTCCTCTGTTTGAGGCCCGCATGCCTTACAAGGCCCTCCTTAAGGGAATGGACAATCAGCTTCGCATCAATCTGGATGCAGACTGCAGGGACCGCAACCGTTTCGAAGGCCTTCAGGTAGGTAGCGTAACGGCACCTAACAACAACGCCGGTAACTGGGAATAGTGGTCATGGACAACGTCCATACGCAAAGTTCAGGAATATCCATTCAAGTTTCCTTGAGTGGATATTCTTTTAAGACGCTTCCAGGTGGCACGCCAAGCGGCTGGATGGGCTCGGAGCAGCTTTTCACCACTCCGGAGTTCCAGCACCGCTACCGGGACGTTGAGATTTCACTTCTCACTCCCAAGGTGGCCCTAGTGCCGGAGTCTTTCTTCAACGAGGAAGCGGCCCGGGAAGCTCTTGCGGAGGTGGCGTCCATAGGCAAGGATGATGCGGTGGAATGGGTAGCCATGCCGGAGGTGGGAGCGGTTCTGGTTTATTCCCTGTCAATAGGGGAGTCGCTGTCCAGGGTGTTGTCCCAGACGGTCCTTGACCAGGACGGCAACCAGGCGCGCATACTTCCTGAGATGTATTATCTCATCCGCACTCTGGGCGCAATAGAAGACTATAATAAGATTGTAGCATCATGGCGTGACGGCTGGCTTCACCTTGTAATAGCGCAGGGCAAGAGCCTCCGCCTGGCAAACGTATTCCAGGCTCCGGATTTCACCACCGCACAGTATTACCTGTTCCTTGCCATGAAGCAGCTCCAACTCAACCCGGAAATCTCCACCGTTAACTTCCGCACCCCTCTGGACATGGATTCCAACATGTCCCTTTACCGCTACTTCAAAGCAGTCGTCCAGCTATGAGAATCATCGGCGGACGTCTGAAGGGCAAGGTGATAATGCCCCCCGCAGGGTATAAAGCCCGTCCCACCACGGACTTCGCCAAAGAAGGCCTTTTCAACATCCTAGACAACGAGTATGAGTTTCAGGACCTCAAGGTTCTGGATCTCTTTGGCGGTACCGGTTCCATTGCTTTTGAGTTCGCTTCCCGCGGCGCATCACGCGTATACTGCGTGGAAATGGCCCGCGAGAACGCATCGTTCATAAAGACTGAAGCCTCCAGGCTTGGGCTAAGCAACGTGACCATGGTGCGGGACAACGTCTTTGACTTCCTCCCCATCTGCCGGGAAAAGTTCGACATCATCTTTGCAGACCCGCCCTACGCCCTGGAAGGCATAGAACGCCTCCCGGACCTCATTTTTTCACTGGACCTGCTTCATCCCGAATGCTACTTCATCCTTGAGCACGGCGATGAACACAGCTTCACCCAGCACCCCCGTTTTGTAAAAGAACGCGCCTACGGCCGCGTACATTTCAGCTTCTTCCAATGATATCATTCGTATTAAGCATTCTGGCCCTTATAGTAGGGTATCTGTTGTATGGAAAGTTTGTGGAGAAGGTCTTCGGGCCCGATCCCAACAAGCCTACGCCGGCAATAACCAAGGCCGACGGCGTGGACTATATTGCCATGCCAACGTGGAAGGTGTTCATGATCCAGTTCCTGAACATTGCGGGAACGGGACCTATATTCGGTGCCATAATGGGCGCAAAATTCGGCCCTGCAAGCTATCTGTGGATAGTTCTGGGCTGCATTTTCGCAGGCGCTGTCCATGACTATCTGTCCGGAATGCTGTCCATAAGGCATGGTGGTGCCAACTATCCCGACATAGTGGGTAATTATCTTGGCGGAGTCACCAAGAAGGTGATGCTGGTATTCTCGCTGTTCCTCCTTATAATGGTTGGTTCAGTGTTCGTGTATTCTCCGGCCATCATCCTTGGCGGAATGACGGGCGGCGGGAGCGCATCGTCCATGCTCATCTGGTGCGGAGTCATATTCATTTATTATATTATTGCTACGCTGCTGCCCATAGACAAGATTATCGGCAGGATTTATCCCATTTTTGCCGTGGCTTTGCTGTTCATGGCGGCGGCGCTTATGGTGGGACTGTTCATCAAATGGCCCTCCATGCCGGAACTGTGGGACGGACTGGGCGGATGGACAGACAAGTCCGGAATTGCCAGCCAGCCCATTTTCCCCTGTCTGTTCATTACCATTGCATGCGGTGCGGTATCCGGTTTTCATGCCACCCAGAGCCCCATTATGGCGCGGTGCATCAAGAGTGAAAAACTTGGCCGGCCCATCTTCTACGGTGCCATGATTACGGAAGGCCTTGTGGCCCTTGTGTGGGCGGCAATATCGTCCTGGTTCTTCTTTGACGGAGGATATGCGGAGGTTGGAGGGAGCATGAGTTCCGCCGCACCGTCAGTTGTTACAATGGTTTCGAAGGGATGGCTGGGCGTGTTCGGCGGCATTCTGGCCATGCTGGGTGTAGTGGCGGCTCCTATCACTTCAGGAGACACTGCGTTCCGTAGCGCCAGGCTCATTGCGGCAGACTTCCTGCACATCAAGCAGGAGAAGATGGGGAACCGTCTTGCCATTGCAATTCCGCTCTTTGCACTGAGCGGCCTCATGCTGTGGTTCAACATTGCCGATGAAAACGGCTTCAACACCATCTGGCGTTACTTCGGCTGGGGCAACCAGACGCTGTCCGTGTTCATGTTCTGGACTGCCACGGCATACTTCGTACGCCGCGGCGGGCTATACTACCTCATAACGCTCATCCCCGCACTCTTCATGACTGCGGTATGCGTAACGTTCATTCTGGTAGATAAGACAGGCTTCGGCATAAACGCCGCGCTCGCTCCCTGGATTGGCTGCGGTACCGCCGTAGTGGCTGCATCTGTATTCTTCCTTCTTAAATCCCGCATAAATGAAAACCATTAAAGAAGTCCTTTACAACTGCCAGGCAAAGAAGACGGCAGTTCTGGCTACCAATTTCTATAATTACGAGACTCTTATCTGCGTCGCCAAAGCCGCACAGGCCATGAACGCACCAGTGATGCTACAGCTCACGCGGTCGTCCATAGACTACATGGGACTTCATACGGCATACAAGATGGGCCGTCAGGTAATTGAGGACTACGGCCTCCAGGGATACATCCACCTGGACCACGGCCCGTCGCTGGAACTGGTCCAGAAGTGCCTGGACGAGGGTTTTGACTCAGTCATGATAGACGCCTCGGAGAAGCCCTTCGAGGAGAATGTGGCAACATCGGCAAAGGCCGTGGAGATGGCAAAGCCCTACGGCGCCAACGTTGAGGCGGAGCTTGGATATGTTGCCAAACTTGGCCAGGAGCAGGGCGGCGGTTTTACCACCCCGGAACAGGCGGTGGAATTCGTGAACCGTACGGGTGTGGACGCACTGGCGGTATCAATCGGCTCGGCCCACGGCTTCTACAAACAGCCGCCGCATCTTGACATACCCCGCCTTGCGGCCATCCACGCCGCAACTCCCGTGGCCCTGGTGCTGCACGGTTCCTCCGGTATCCCTCACGATCAGGTAAAGGAAGCCATCGCCAACGGCATCGTCAAGGTGAACCTTGCCACGGAGATTAAGGACAACTTCATGCGTGCCCTCAAGCAGGTCCTCTCCGAGAGCGACGAAATAGACCTCCGCAAAGTCTTCCCCAAGGCCATGCTGCCCGTGGTGGAACTCCTCAAGGAAAAGTACTCAGTTACCGGCGCAAAGGTTTTATAGCTGATGAACAGAGTAGGCCTTTTCATAGACACCTGGTATCCCATGGTGGACGGTGTGATCAAGGTGGTGGACAATTATGCCCGCCGCCTGGTGAATTACTGCGAGGTGGTGGTTTTCTGCCCGGAAACGCGGGGATTCAGCAAGGAGGACGATGAAAAGCTCCCTTACAAGGTGGTACGATGCCATTCCGTGCCCATCATCGGCTACGATTACGATCTTCCTACGCCCGCCCTGGACCCGCTGTTCGAGGCGCAGATAATCCTCAGCGGCATTGACATGGTCCATATCCATTCGCCATTTGCCGTGGGAATGGCGGGGCTGCTTTATGCTAAGCTGCACAGGATTCCGGTGGTGGCCACGCTGCACAGCCAGTACAAGCAGGACTTTGAAAAGCCGCTGCGTACAGATCTTGGGCTTAAGTTGGTTATGGGCCGCATTATGGGCGTCTTCAACGCCTGCGACGAGTGCTGGGCTGTGAATGCCGGTATCAAGGATTTATATGAGAAAGAGTACGGCCTCACGGCTCCCTGCAAGGTGAGGCTCAACGCCACGGACCACAAGCCTGTTGATGACCCGGAAGAGGCTGCCAGGATAGTTAACCAAACCTATGGCATTCCGTCCGATGCCACGGCGTTCCTTTTTGTAGGCAGAATCAACTTCATCAAGAATATAGACTTCACGGTAAGGGCACTAGCTAGGGCCAAGGAACTTGGCCTGCGGAACTTCCGTATGCTCTTTGCCGGCAAGGGCCAGGACGAGGATAAGCTGGCGGAAGTGGTTGCGGAGCAGGGACTTACGGAAGAGGTGGTAATGTGCGGCCTCACTGATCGTCCAATGCTTGAAAGGCTCTATTCCAGGGCTAAGCTATTCCTTTTCCCTTCGCTGTACGATGCCAATTCCCTGGTGCAGATTGAGGCCGCCTGTCAGGGAACGCCCACCCTTTTCCTGGAAGGCGCCCGCACGGCCGCAACCGTCACGCCCGGCGTGAACGGCTATGTATCGGCCCCGGGAGAAGACAACTACGCCCGTGCCATCCTGGATATTCTGGCCGATGAAGAAGGCTACCAGCGCGTGAGCGCCGCCGCCCGCAAGGACCTCTACCTTAATTGGGACGACGTTGTCCGCGAGGTGTATAAGGACTATTGTTCTTTAACTAATTGAGATTATCTCTTTCTTACAATCCCCACATACGTCAGGAGAACTATGTTCATCATCAGGGAATAGAGGATGGCGGGGATTGCCATCTCCTCGTTGGCGAAGATGAGGGGGCTGGAGGCAATGGCTATGGCCTGGGCGGCGTTCTGCATTCCAACCTCGATGACTACCGTCCTGCGCTGCTGTGCGCTGTTCTTCACAAGCCTGGACAGCAGTGAAGAAATGCCAATGGCAACAAGGATGAGAACAGTCACGCATGCGCCCAGCAGCCCTATGTTATTAAGGATGGTCCTGTGATGCTGGATGTAGAAAACGGTTATGAGGACCAGCAGCAGCGGGAAGGCAAGCTTGGTGAGGACTTTGTCCGTCTTTTGCGCGGCATTGGGCCAGGCATAGTGCATGCCTATTCCAAGAAGCACGGGAACCAGCATGAGGACGATGTTCTGCTTTATAAGATTCCCCACTGGCAGCGCTATACCGACACTTTCGCCGACCAGACGCGTAGCCCAGCTCATTATGAACGGGATTGTAAACAGCGTGATGACGCTGCTTATGGCGGTGAGGGTGACCGACAGAGCCACATCCCCGCCCGCAAGCTTCGAGAAAACGTTGGAGGAGCTCCCGCCGGGGCAGCACGCAATTAGGACCAGGCCGATGAAGAACACCGGAGGAAGCTTGAACAGGTACGCCAGCGCAAGGGCTATAGCCGGCAGAAGTATCAGCTGCCCGAACAGCGCCACGGCAATGGGCCACGGTCTGCGGAAAACCTTCCCGAAGTCCTCGAAGCGGAGCGCGAGCCCCAGATCGAACATCAGGAGAGTGAGAATGGGAAGAACTATCCAGATAGTGTTCATAGCAGTTCTGCGATCTCTCCGATTACTTCCTTCTGCACCTCCGGCTTGAATCCGTGACCTTCACCGGGAAGGACCTTGAGGGTGGCATTCTTGTATGCTTCAAGGGCACGCTCGGAGTACGACACGTTCACCACCTTGTCCTGGTCTCCGTGGAAGATTGAAACGGGGCCTTCATACTGGCTCACAGTCTTGTAGACATCCAGATCATACAGCCCTTCAAGATAGGCATGGCCAAGTTTCATCCCCCAGAAGTCCATTTCCTCAGGCATATCGTCAAGTTTGGGGAACATCTTAACCCAGTCGTCCGGTATGCAGAATGCAGGGAACACGAGGACGAGCCTTTCTATCTTATCCTTCCTTTCCGCCGCCACAAGAGAGGATACCATTCCTCCCTGGCTTTCGCCTATGAGGATAACGCGCTTGGGGTCGATAAACTCCCTCTCACAAAGGTCGTCAATCACGGCTTTGAGGTCTTCCGCTTCCGTAAAGATAGACATATCCGAAGTCTTGCCCTCCGAGCGGCTCCACACAGACCCGCCGCAGAAGTCGTAACAGCAGACTGCATATCCTTTGGGCGCCAGCGCCTCTGCATAAGGCACTCCGGACATATATGTAGCACCGAAACCGTGAGAGAACACCACCAGCGGCGCTTTCTTCACCCCGTCCGGGATGTAAAGCTGCCCCCAAATATTGTTCTCTCCGCTCTTCACTGAGATCTCTTCTACCGAATAAGTGTACGTATTTTTACCGCCGCAAGCCACCATGAGCACAGGCAGCAGGATGAGTGTAAGGATTCGTTTCATTGTTTCTGTTTTGTACAAAGTTAGCAATAAAATGCGTATCTTAGCAGAAATCATTCTGATATGCGGAAGTATATATCCATTCTTTTCCTGCTGTGCATACTAGCGTGCGGACCCCTGTCACGGACTCCAAGGGTTGCCGGACAGCTCACACTCGCAGATAGCGTATGGGTATTCAGCCAATCGCGCCCGGAAGGGTTCACCCTTGACATCAGGTCCTGGAAGGAACCAAAGGAGGGGATCTCCGTGGCTTATGCGGAGACTCAGAACAGGCACGACCGCGAGGACCTCGATTATGTAGTGAGCCACTCCAAAACCCACGAAGGATACATAGGCGGATGGCTCAACTCAGAAGACGGGCTTTATTATTTTGACAGCGTACGCATTTTCCCGGAGGACTCTCTGGAAAAGGCCAAACAGTTCGGCCGCCTCAACGGCCAGGATGCCGTCTACGTACTTTCAAAAGGAACAGAGATACGGCTTCTGGAGAATCCGCAGGATGTTTCCCCGAACACCCTAATCATTATGTATGACCCGGAGGTGGGGAAAGAGCCGCTCTTGACCGCCGTAAAGGAGTACGGAGCCGAACTCAAGTACGACTACAGCATCATCCCTGGAATCGCAATAAAGATCCCCGATGGGAAGGACATCCACGATGCAATAGCTTATTTCAAAAAGGTGAAGGGGGTCACTTCCGTTGAACGCGACCATATCTATCATCTCATCGACCCCGTAAAACCCAGGCTGGAGGTTATGTAAGAATCCCTCGCAACTCTTCCACGCTGTTCACAATCCTGTTTCCCGCCAGTTCTTCCTTTGTGCGGTAACCCCAACTTACGGCAATTGAGTCAATGCCGCCGTTGGCGGCGGTCTTCATATCCGTGGGCGAATCACCTACCAGTACGGCATCGGCCTTGGGGATGCCGGACAGTTTGAGTACATGTTCGACTATTTCCGGAGAGGGTTTCAGGGGGAATCCCTCGCGGTTTCCCATTATTGCAACGAAATCAATCTTCTGGAAGAACTCCTTTATGAGATACTCCGTGCCCTCCTGGAATTTGTTGGAAACGATTGCCATTCTCACGCCGCGTTTGTTCAAGTCAGAAACCAGATCAACGATTCCCGGATAAGGCCTCGTCTTCACATCTATGTGGGCCGAGTAATACTCCTTGAAGTCCTTCAGGCACGCATCAACGTATGCCTCGTCCACCCCTGCAGGAAGCGCCTGTTGCACCAAATTCCGCACGCCATGTCCAACCATCCGGCGGTATTCGTCCATGGTGTGCAGCGGAAGGCCACGAAGCGTTAGTGCATAGCTCACCGCCGTTCCCAAGTCTTCCAGAGTATCTATTAGGGTACCGTCCAGGTCCCAGAGTACAAGCTTTTTCATTACTCCATATGTCTTAGAAGCACATTGATTTCGGGGAGGAGATCCGGCAGTGAGGAAAGGTCCGTGTTGGAGAAGTGGTAAGGGATAAGGACTTTGGGGGCTATGACCTTGGCAGCGTTTACGCACTGGTCAACTGTCATGGTGTACGGCTGGTTTACGGGGAGGAAGGCTATGTCGATGTCTTTTAGCTCTGCCATTTCCGGGATGTCTTCCGTATCACCGGCGATGTATATGCGGAGACCGTCAAGCGAAAGGACAAATCCGTTGTCACGCCCCTTAGGGTGGAACTGTGTGTGGCCTTCCGAATAATTGTATGCGGGGAAGGCTTCGACAGTGATTCCTTTCAATTCCATTTTGTCTCCATTGGCCATAACATCATCTTCAACTTCATCGCCATTTGCGTGGCCAAGAAGCTCCTCACAGCGCATATTGGTAATCAGAGATGTGACAATGAGGTCATATTTGAGCTTGGTTAGGCCGACGATGGCCTCGGGGTCAAAATGGTCCCTGTGCTCGTGGGTGACTATAATGATATCGGCTTTAGGGAACTCCACTGCATAGTCCGTTGGCTTTCCAAGGCCGCTCACCGGGTCTACCTGGATGGATAATCCGTCATATGATATGGCCAGGGAGCCGTGCTTGATAAGCGTTATGGCAACCGGCTTCCCACTATCTGTGAAGAAAGTCTCGACATCGTATGTAATGGTGGGTTTTCCCGCCTCAGTCCAGGCAAGATAGCCTCCAATCATATTGTATACCGTATATCCGACCTTGGAAAGGGCCTTGGATGCATCGGCACTGCGTTTCCCACTCCGGCAGTAGATGGCAATGGGCGTCTCCTTAGGATATGATTCTTCCATCTGCTGGAGGAAGTCTTCGGCTTTCCAGTCACAGTTTGACGCATCCCTTAGGTGCCCTTCGGCGTATTCTTCCGGCGTACGGACGTCCACGATGGCCACTGCGCCGCTTGCCGTTTCAGTTTCAAATTGGTCAACAGTAAGGTTCTTGTAACCGTTTCCGCA
>CAMJJZ010000012.1 GCA_946406275.1 uncultured Bacteroidales bacterium
CCCTTTGCAGCTATCTCCCGGGCCATTTTCACCACCTCGCAGACGGGTATGCTCCGGCTGCGTCCGCGAGCGTAGGGGACCGTGCAATACGCACAGAAATTGTCGCATCCGTCCTGCACCTTCAGAAAACTCCTGGTCCTCTCTCCACTGGAATAGGCTCCGAAAACATCTGCGGATCCGGAGGGTACACCATCCTGAAACTCCGGCTGCGCCGGCCCCTCCCATAAATGGGCCCCTCCCTCTAAGCCGAGGGTGGCATTGTTTCCGGACGGTGTGCCCTCCAGATCCTCCACAGCCTCGCGCACATTTGTTACAAGACCGGCTTTCTGCTTGGTGCCGAACACTTTCCAGACGCCCTCAATGGCCTGAAGCTGCTCTTTACGTAGCTCTGCATAACAACCTGTAACAACTATCTTTGCGTCGGGCGCGGTTTTGTGGGCGCGGCGGATGTAGTTGCGGGATTTCTTTTCGGCCGTTTCTGTGACGGCGCAGGTGTTCACCAGGTAAACGTCGGCCACAGAGCTCCAGGGGACTACCTCCCAGCCGGCGGCCTTGAAGCCGCGCTCCCAGGTGGAAGTCTCTGCATAGTTTAGCTTGCAGCCAAGTGTTGTGAACGCTATCTTCATACGGCCTGGATTATGAACACGCAAGGACGTTTGCCTATGCTGAAATCTTTCTGTTTCTTCCACTCCGTGACCGTGAGGGTGCGGATGAACTGGTCCGGACAGGTGATGTTTGCGGCTATGCAGAGCCGGGTTTCGCCGGACAGTACCGTGAGCATATCCTGGAAGAGGGAATCGTTCCTGTAGGGGGTCTCGATGAGGATCTGGCTCTGGCCACGGGAGCGTTTCTCAAGGGTTTTGAGGGCCTGGCGGCGCTCTTCCGTCTTGGCGGGGATGTAGCCCACGAAGGCGAAGCTCTGGCCGTCAAGGCCGGAGGACATGAGCGCCATCATGAGGGACGATGGACCCACAAACGGCACTACGTCAATGCCGTGGCGGTGGCACAGGGCCACAAGGCGGGCGCCGGGGTCCGCTACGGCGGGAAGGCCAGCCTCGGAGATGAGGCCCACGTTGCGGCCGTCGTTGAACAGCTTCACAAGCTCCTGGACTTCCTTGTCCGTGGTGTGCTCGTTAAGTTCGTGGAACTCAAGCTCCTGTATGTGGCCTTTGAGACCTGCCGACGACAGGAAACGCCTTGCCGTCCGCACTTCTTCGACCACGAAGCAGGTGAGTGACGGCAGGAACTCCAGCACGGGGGCGGGCAGCACCTCAGAGGGGGCGCCGTCACCTAGCGGAGATGGTATGAGATAAAGTTTTCCTTTGGTCATCGCTTGAGTTTTGTCTTTCCCGTAGTATCAACCTGGAGGACTATGCTTCCAGTGGGGTTCAGAAGGGCCTGTATGGCCTCCTGACGGAGTTTTTCCTTGGGTGTGAACACATCGTGCGCCAGGCCCCTGAAGGTGTCGAATTCCCTTTGGTAGGTTACACCCGCGCCGCTTCGCTGGCTGTTGTCCAGGTACGATGTAAACTGGTCGGCCGAGTGCGAGAACAGGTTCAGGCGCAGGCTGCCGCTGTTGTTCACCTTGATTTCAACGTCCACGTCACCGGCAACTTCGTTGGTGGACATGCCGTACTGCTGTTTATTGCCTATGTTGCCGTTCACTATGACCCTGTTGTTGAACAGCTGGGTGGAAAGTGCCACGTCGAAGAGGTCGTTGCCGGTCTCGTTGGTGCGGTAGTTAAGACCAACGTCCACAGGGATATCCAGCTTCTGGAAGATGGTGTTTATCTGGCTGGCCATGATACCTGTCACGTTGGAGAACAGCGTGGAGGTACCCGTGGTGGTGATACCCGTATCGTCTTCCGGGAGGAAGTTGCCGGTGACCAGGAGGGCCAGGAACTGCTTCTGCATCTTGTCCTCCGTGTTCAGGGCGCTTTCCACCATTGCCTTGGTGGCGGGATTCAGATCAGGTACTTCGATTTTGAAACTGAGAAGCGGGTTGCTGAGCTTCTCGGAAAGGTTCAGGTGGCATTCCACCGTACGGCGCGTGGTGGCAGTTTCATCGGAAATGAGGGAGGCCAGGGAGGTCTTGGTGGTGTACATGCCGTCTACGTTGAGGTCCGTGTCCCAAATGTCGCCGTTGAGGCGCACGGTGCTGCCGTCAAGGATGGCAAAGTCGCGGCTTACCAGGCCCATGGCGCTGAAGTGGAAGTTGCCCTGGGTGAAGGTGTAGTCGCCGTTCAGGGTGAGCAGGCTCTGCGCCGGGATGCTCTCCAGTTCGATGGTGCCGGAGCCGCTTCCGTTCAGGGAATTATCGTCCCCGAGCTCTATGAACAGGGCTACGTCCGGGGTGGCGGTCATCTTGAGGTGAACGTTCAGGTTGCTGGACCTCTTGGCCGATTCCTTGACGCTTCCGTTGATGATCTCCATATAGTCAGGGTCCGCTTCCTTGGGCGGCTCCACGAAAGTGAGAAGCTGCGTGGACCGGCTTGATCCTGAGGACGATATGGGGATGTGGACGTTTCCGGCGCCGGCGGTTTCAGCATCCACATCCAGGTTCAGGGCGTGGAGCGGGCCCATGATGTCCACTCTGCCGCTGGCGTAAACGTCGCCGTAAAGGGTGCTGTTGGTGCCTCTGTCAAGCGACACCGCGTGCATGTGGTCGAAGTTCACATGGGTGTCCAGGCCGATGTTCTTGAATCCGCCCCAGAGTACGCTGCCGCTCACGGTGCCGGTGCCGCCGGTGTTGTCCGCTATGGAAACGTCGTCGAAGTGCAGGCCGAAATCGTCCAGGGAGAGGCTGCCGTTCACATAGTACGGGACGCGGGTGAAGTCCACTTCCAGGATGCCGTCGTCCAGGTGCAGGCTGCGGCTGGAGAGTTGGATATCGTCATATTTTCCGCCGATTCCCACCTCTCCGCTGATTGCGCCCTCGAGGCTTGAGAAAACAGAGTCAAGGACGAAAGACGCATAACCCAGATCCAGCCTTAGGAGCTTTGCGGTGGCATTTATCTCCTTGGTGGAAGGCTTGATGAATCCGGCTACGGATATATTGCTGATAGCTTCCAGACGGTTGCTGAGGGAGAAGTCGAAGGCCTGTGTGGAGGTGTTCCAGTGGCTTTCCAGATTGACCGTTCCGGCTTTGTGACCGTCGATGGTTGTGTTGTCGCAGACAATGGATGCAAGGAGGCCGGGGGCGGGGGAGAACGGGGAAAGGATAAGCGCGCTTCCCGTGGCCTTGCCTTCGAGTGCAGGACTGGCCCCGGTGAAGCTGTCCAGGAGCGACAGGCTGAATTTCTCCATGTTCACCGTAAGCGTGTCTTTCTTTGACTTGGAGAAGCCGCCGTGGACGAACAGGGCTTCCTCGTCATGCCTTGCCACAAGGCGGTCCACCTTGATGTCGCCGGCCTTCATGACGATGTCTCCGGAATTGAGCCCCCAGCCTTCGCCGTTGTAGTAAATGTTTGAAGGAAGGGCTTTTGCTACAATCCCAAGGCCGTTCCGGTCGCGGGAGATGTCACCCGTGAGATAGACCTCCGCACGGGTTTCGTTGTCCGTGTCGTTGTCGAACGAATAGCCAAGGCCTATGTGGTTGTTGTTGGCGCTAACGGTAAGCGTGTTGTTCAGTAGTTCAGCGCCGGATATGAACATGGCGGAACTCTCAAGCCTGGTAAGGAGTTTTCCGGCGGCGTTGTCCAGGGAAAGGTTCACGTCCCGGAGGTATTTGCCGGACCAGGCCAGAAGGTCCGACCGCAGGCCGCCCGTTACCGTACCGTCCTTATTCACGTTCACGGAGAGTTCCGAGCCGTCGGCAATATAGACTCCCGGAGCAAAGAAGCGGATAACCTCCTGGGCCTTCTGAACCTGGATGTTCAGAGAGTAAGTGCTTTTATCCCAAGGCGTTGCGTGCTCCTTTGTGAGCGCGGGGAGCTCCTTGTCTATGGTGAGGTTGCGGATGTCGTTTATGAACGCCAGTATGTTTTTCTCTCCTACGAAACTGCCCTTGAGGAAGTTGGAAACAAACTGTATGCGGGACATGTCCGTGCCGTTGGAATGGGAACTGATCTTGATGTTTCCAACTTCATGGCGGCCGGTGTCGCTGTCAAGGGACAGGCCGGATACGTTTATGTCTCCCAGAATATCCCCGTCCGATGTCTTGAGGAAGTCCGCGTTTGAGAAGAAGCGCATCCTGGAAATGGGCCTGGAATCCAGGTGAAGGGCGTGAAGGTCCGCATTGGCCAGAAGCGCATAGAACTGGTACTGGGCGTTCTTTGTCTTTGGCGAAAGGTTGAACAGACCCTCGAAGAGGAAATCCAGGTTGGGGTCGTTGGAGACTATCTTTCCGTTGAAGGCGCTTTCCCGGTAGTTTCCGTTTGCAGATATGCCCGTATAGTCGTAATTGAGGGCGTTCAGGCGGGAAATCTTTAGGGCGATGGTGTCCAGCACGGTCTCTTTTTCCCCAAGCGTGGCCTGCAGGCTGGACTCTACCGACAGCGGCCCCAAGGACTCTATATCCAGGATTTTCCCAAGATCCAGGTCCTTTGTCTTAATGTCTCCGCCAATCTTGATTGGCCTGTTCACGTCTACGGTATTGCGTATGGTGAGTCCGGCGTTTACGCCGCCAATCCGGGACGATATCTTTCCGTTCACGCCCAAGCGGTTGAGCGGGCCCTTGGCCGTTCCCTTGAAGGTGAAGCGTTCTCCCTTGGCAATCTTCTTCAGGTTAAGCTGGGTTTCCGGTGCGACGCTCCTGACGAACTTGGAGATGCCGTCCATGGTGAAGGAGAGGCTCTTGACGCTGAGGTCGAACAGGCTATTCTGGATGTTCACAACGTCCATGATGTTTCCGCTCACGGTGCCGCTCACACCGCTCCCGTGCTCCTTGAAGGAAAGGTTGTCCAGGTCGAAATCCCTTACGTAGCCGTCCACCTTGCCGCTTACATCGGCCCTGAAGGTCATTTTGTCTATGGCGGGGCCGAAGTGGCTCACGGTGGCCATGGATATCACGGAGCCTTCCCGGATCTTGGCGCTTACGCGGATATCGTCCAGAAAATCTCCGTATTTTTTGATGGGACCGTCAAGCTGGAAGCGTTCCATGAAGATGTCCGAATCTCCGTCCGTGACGTGGCAGTTTTCCACCCTGACCCTTTCCTTGCCAACCCTCACTTTGCCGGAGGCAATGAGGTCAAGGTCCGTGTCCCATTCATGCAAGGACAGCGTGTCCACGGTGCCGTGTATATAGCTGTCCTTTATCTTCAGGTGCCTGACTTTCAGTTTTTCGATGTCAAGATGAAGGTTGTCCCAGTCTATTACGCCAGGGTAGTATTCCGATTCCCCGACGGAGTATGGATTGAGCATCGTGAAGCGGAAATTCTCTATGTCCAGGCGGCCGGCGCTGAGTATGTTGCCCCAGCCTTTTTTCTCGCTTTCCGTGTCCGACAGATTGAAAACCCGCATGAAACTGGGATTGGTGCCGGTGCTGGAGGAGGAATCCTCTTCGAATGCCAGGACAAAACTGGCATCTTTTAGTGTTGCGTGGCTGATGTATGCTCCGTTCCCGTCCGTGAGACCTTTTGCTGAGAACTTTGCAGACAGGAGCCCTACGGTAGCTATGGTATCTGCGCCAGCCACGCGGGGAGCCTTGTCAACAATCACAACATCCTTGAGTACAATTGCTTCCGGGAACCTTACGCTAAGCTGGGAGAAAGATATATCGGCGTCCGTCTTGTCTTCCAGGACCTTTATTGCGCGTTTTCCAAGCTTTTCCTGAACGCCGGGGGACTGCACCGCCACCACGCCTGCCAGCAGCAGGAGGAGGAGTACCAGCAGGATGATGCCAAGCACCTTCAGTATTTTCAATGCAGTCTTCACAGACTACAAAGATAAAAATTATCTTTGAAAAAGTGTTGCCGAAGGCAGTAAAGTATTTTTTCGTATCTTTGTAAGTTAGATTTGAAAGCAATGGCAGACATCATACTTGGCATAGAATCATCGTGCGACGACACCTCGGCGGCCGTGATCCGCGACGGAGTGCTGCTGTCCAACGTGATTGCTTCGCAGCAGGTTCACAAGGACTTCGGGGGCGTGGTGCCGGAGCTGGCGTCGCGTGCCCATGAACAGAACATCGTACCCGTTGTGTCAGAGGCGCTTAGGAAGGCTGGCGTGAAGCCGGATGAACTCACTGCCATCGCCTTTACAAGGGGCCCTGGCCTGCTTGGTTCACTCCTTGTGGGCACTTCTTTCGCCAAGGCGCTGTCGCTCTCGCTGGACATCCCCATGGTTATGGTTAACCACCTTCAGGGGCACATCCTTGCCAATTTCATTAGGCAGGAAGGCGTGCCCGTGAGGGAGCCGGCTTTCCCGTACATCTGCCTCCTGGTTTCCGGCGGCAACTCCCAGATAGTCAAGGTCACAGGCCCCCTGGAGTACGAAATCCTTGGCCAGACCATTGACGATGCCGTAGGCGAGGCCTTTGACAAATGCTCCAAGATGCTGGGCCTGGGTTATCCCGGCGGGCCTGTCATAGACCGCCTTGCAAAGCAGGGAGACCCCAACCGCTTCACCTTTGCAAAACCCAACATTCCGGGCCTGGATTACAGTTTTTCCGGAATCAAGACCTCGCTCCTGTACTTTGTGAGGGACCAGATAGCCGTAGACCCGGATTTCCTAGAGAAAAACAAGGAAGATCTGTGTGCCAGTTTCCAGAAAACTCTCATAGACATCCTGATGAAAAAGCTCATCCGGGCAGCCAAGGAAACTGGGATAAAAGAGATAACCATCGGAGGCGGTGTTTCAGCCAACAGCGGCCTCCGCGAAAGGATACTTCTGGAGGGTAAGAAAAGGCATTGGAACACCTACCTTCCGGAGTTCAAATTCACCACCGACAACGCGGCCATGATAGCCGTTGCCGGATGGTTCGCATACAAGGCGGGAATGCGCGCTCCGCTGGACGTCGCGCCGGTATCCAGAATGGCAGATTTCTAGGCCTATGAAAGAGTTCGAACTGGCCGTAAAAATTGGCCGTGAAATACCTAAAGCGGAGCTTGAGGCCGCTGCGGCTAAAGCGCTTGGCGTCAGGCCTGATAAGATTGGCCACATTGAGGTGGTCCGTCGCAGCGTAGACGCCCGTCAGGAGATACTCTGGAGATACCGTATCCAGGCCTACCGCCAGGGGGAAGAATTCGTCCCTTTCAAGGTGGCTCCGTACCAGGATGTTCACGCCTCTGAACCGGTCATCGTGGTAGGTGCCGGACCCGCCGGAATGTTCGCTTCGCTGAAGCTTCTTCAGAGGGGTTTCAAGCCCATCATTCTGGAGCGCGGAAAAGACGTGGAAAGACGCAAGGTGGACATGGCCAAACTGTCCACAGACGGCGTCCTTGATCCGGACTCCAATTACTGCTACGGAGAGGGCGGCGCCGGGGCTTTTTCCGACGGCAAACTCTTCACCCGTTCCTCAAAACGTGGAGACATCCGCGAAGTCCTTCACCAGCTTGTTGCATTCGGCGCCAGTGAGGAGATCCTTATCGATGCCCACCCGCACATAGGCACGGACAGGCTGCCTGAAATAGTGAAAAACATCCGCCAGTGCATCATTGAGCATGGTGGAGAGTATCATTTCGACTCCCGCGTCACGGACATTGAGCCCAGGTTCACAGTAAGCTGCGGAGATACCGTTTACAAAGCCTCCAAAGTGATACTTGCAAGCGGCCATTCCGCACGTGACATCTATGAGATTTTCCAGCGTAAAGGCTGGGCCATAGAGGCTAAAGGATTTGCCCTTGGAGTGCGCGTGGAGCACCCTCAGTGGATGATTAACCAGATTAGGTATCACGGTAAATATCAGCCGTTTATGCCAACTGCGGAATACTCGTTCGTGCAGCAGGTGGAAGGCCGCGGAGTATTCTCTTTCTGCATGTGCCCGGGTGGCATTTTGGTGCCGTCCTCAACAGAGGAGGGAACCGTGGTGCTGAACGGAATGTCAAACGCTGCGCGTAACTCCAAATGGGCCAATTCCGGGGTGGTGGTCCAGATTGAACCGGGAGACCAGCCGGCAGAGTATACCGGCCCTTTTGCCCTTATGGATTTTCAGAGGGACATTGAACGGAAGATGTACGAATATGCCAGCACGCACGGCGGCAAGCATCCGTTCACGGCCCCCGCACAGAGGATGAAGGACTTCTGCCGTGGCATCGTTTCAAAGGACCTTCCCAAAACGAGCTACCATCCCGGAGCGCTTTCATCGCCGCTGCATGAATTGCTTCCGGAGCATGTTTCCATGCGCCTCAGGCGGGCCTTCCCCCAGGTAGACCGCCAGATGCACGGCTATTACACCAACGATGCCTTGCTGCTTGGTACTGAGTCCCGCACATCGTCCCCGGTGCGCCTTCCAAGGGATCCGGAAACGCTGGAGCACGTGGACGTTCCCGGCCTTTACCCATGCGGTGAGGGTGCCGGTTATGCCGGAGGCATCGTCTCATCGGCCCTGGACGGTATCAACTGCGCGGAAAGAGTATAATTCAAAACGAACTGTTATATGGATTCATCGTCACTGTTAATGGCGCGGCGGATAAGGCGGATACTTCTGGTCTGCAACCGCTACGACAATTTCTCCCTGGAAGAGGACGGTTCCCTGGATATGCGAATCTCCAGGGAGTACTCTGAGCTGAACCTCTCCAATCCTCCCAGGTTCGAGAGGGTATCGTCCACAAAGGAAGCTCTGGAGAAGGCGGCAGCGGGTGAGAAATGGGACCTTGTAATAACCATGTACAATGTTGGGGACGATGTTTTCAGCTTCGCCGCCCGTATGAAGGAGCACCAGAAAGACGTCCCCATAGTGCTCCTGACGGCGTTTTCCAAGGAAATCTACCGCCGCATAGACGATGAGCGGGGTAATTCCTCCATTGACTATACTTTCTGCTGGAACGGCTCCACGGACCTCATCATAGCCATCATCAAGCTCCTGGAAGACAGGCTCAATGCTCCTGTGGACATACTCCAGATAGGCACGCAGTGCATTCTTCTGGTAGAAGATTCCGTGAGGTATTATTCCACTTATCTGCCCCTTCTGTACAAGCTTGTACTTCAGCAGAACCAGGCTTCCGTACGCGATGCCCTCAATGAGGACCAGCAGATTTTCCGCAAGCGCGCCCGTCCAAAAATCCTTATGGCCACAAACTACAACGACGCCGTAGACCTTTACAATACCTATAAGGAGAGCCTTCTGGGCGTGATTTCGGACATTGGATTCGTGATTCACCGCAACGACAAGCCGGCCGACGAGAAACTGGACGCCGGCGTGGACCTATGCAAACTCATCAGGGCTGAAATCCCCAAGATGCCCATCCTCATGCAGTCCTCTCAGGAGAGCATGCGCAGCGTTGCGGATTCCCTCAGGGCCGGATTCCTCATGAAGCGTTCCAAGACCCTCACTCATGAGTTGTCGGAGTATATCGGCCGTGAGTTCGGGTTCGGAGATTTCGTCACCGTGGACGCCCACGGCCACGAGCTCGCCCGCGCAAATGACCTTCAGGGAGCGGAGAAGATAATTTCGGAGGTCCCGGAGAAGGTCCTTACCAAGATGAGGGAGAAGAACTATGTGTCCCGCTGGCTTCTGGCCAGGGGTATCTTCACCGTGGGTAACTCCCTGAAATACGGGACTTTCAAGGATACGGAAGATTTCCGTGCAAGCGCAATAGAGCAGATTCACGAGTACCGCATAAGCCAGGGCCTGGGGGTTGTGGCAAGGTTCAATCCGGACACCTACAACGACACCATCTGGTTCTCCCGCTTCGGCGAGGGCTCCCTTGGCGGCAAGGGCCGCGGCCTGGCTTTCCTGAACCAGATCCTTTACAGGCACAACCTCTATAGAAAGTGGGACGATGCCCGCGTAATGGTGCCCAGGACCCTTGTGATAGCCACGGAATACTTCGACCGCTTCATACTGGAGAACGGACTCCAGTACGTGATCAATTCCGACGTTTCGGATTCGGAGATACTGTCGGAGTTCGTATCGTCCAACCTTCCGGCGGACCTTACGGATGCCCTCCGCGCATTCATCCGCGTGGTGCGTACGCCCCTTGCCGTCCGCTCATCGTCCAAACTGGAAGACTCTTATTATCAGCCGTTTGCGGGGGTGTATTCCACATACATGATTCCGGCCGTGGAGAACGAGGACCAGCAGCTGCGCCTCCTGGCCAAGGCTATAAAGAGCGTATATGCGTCGGTCTATTTCGCATCGTCCAGAGGATATATAACCGCCACCGCCAATGTGATTTCGGAGGAGAAGATGGCTATAATCCTGCAGGAGATATGCGGCAGCGAGGACAAGGGATACTTTTTCCCTACGGTGTCCGGCGTTGCCCGTTCCGTCAACTACTATCCAGTGGGGCACGAGAAGGCAGAAGAAGGCATTGCCAAGATAGCCTACGGCCTTGGAAAAGCCGTTGTGGACGGTGAGCAGGTACTCCGGTTCGCTCCGCCTTATCCCAAGCATGTGATACAGACTTCCACGCCGGACCTGGCCCTTAGGGAAACACAGCAGCAGATCTATGCCCTGAACCTCCTTCCGGAGAAGTTCAAGACCAGCGTGGACGATGCCGTGAACCTTGAGAAGATTCCTGTCTGCGAGTGTTCCAAGTTCCAGTCGTTCAGTAAGGTAGCCTCTACCTTCGACTACATGAACCAGCGCATAGTGGACAACACTTTTGCTGAGGGCCCCAAGATAATAACCTTTGCCCAGATACTCCGCTACGACACATTCCCTCTGGCCAAGATAGTGAAGGAACTCATGGACATCTGTTCGGAGGAAATGAAATGCAGCGTGGAGATGGAATTCGCCGCAGACCTTTCCACCGGAGTGTTCAACGCCCTCCAGATAAGGCCTATTTCATCGGACGCCCTGAAGGCGGAGGTGGACTGGAACAAGATTGACTGTTCCAACGCCTTGGTCCACTCTGAAAGTGCCCTTGGAACGGGCTGGATGAACGATATCAAGGATATAGTCTACCTTAAGCCCCAGGCTTTTGACAAGCTCAAAACCGTGGAAATTGCCGCTGAACTCAGGGATCTTAACGCTGGCTTCAGGACTGAGGGCAGACAGTATGTCCTGATTGGTTTCGGAAGGTGGGGCTCTAGCATTCCCACCCTTGGCGTACCTGTAGCATGGAGCGATATCTCCGAGGCCAGGGTCATCGTGGAGAGCGCCCTGGAAGACTTCAGGGTAGACCCCAGCCAGGGAACCCACTTCTTCCAGAACCTCACGTCCTTCAACGCTGGCTACGTGAATGCGGATCCTTATATGCGTCCCGGAGATGTGGTGGATTTCGCCGCCCTGGATGCCCTTCCTGCCGTTTCCGAAACTCCCTGGCTCCGCCACGTACGCTTAGAGCAGCCCCTTACAGTCTGCATAGACGGCCGTGAAGGCCGCGCCCTGGTAAAACTCTAGCCTAGAATCGAGCGCTATGAACATGGAAACCGGCATACAGTACCTCAAGGGTGTGGGAGAAAAGCGGGCCCAACTGCTGGAGTCCGAGCTTGGAATCCGCACCGTTGGTGACCTACTGCACCTGTATCCGTTCCGTTACATAGACCGAAGCACCATAGTTCCCATTGCCAACGTTCAGCCGGACCTTGCTCAAGTGCAGGTAAAAGCCACTGTGACAAAGGTCCGTCTCTATGCCAAAAACGGCGCAGAACTGCCTCCGGACAAGCTCAAGTTCAACATGGTATCACGCATGAGCGTGATGGTGAGCGACGACACCGGAGAGATGGAAATGGTGTTTTTCAAGGGTGTGAAATGGATGTACCAGAGGCTTCTGCCCGGTCATGCCTTCATTTTCTTTGGAAAGCCTGCCGTTTTTGGCATGCACCTGAACATGGTGCATCCTGAAGTTGATGCCCCGGACAGCGGCACAACAGGTGTCCTTACCGGCGTCTATACCTCAACGGAACGTCTTAAAAACAGCGGCTTCACCGGCAAGGTAATGCTCAAGCTCATAGCCACAGCGCTGGACGGCGTCCTTCCCACGCTTCAGGAAACTCTTCCGGAATATGTGTTAAAGGAGAAAGGCCTTGTGCCTCTGTCCTTTGCCCTCCGCCAGATTCACTTCCCGCAGGACCAGAATGCCCTTGGAAAGGCTTCGTACCGCCTCAAGTTCGAGGAACTGTTCCTCCTGCAGCTGTCGCTTCTAAAGCAGAAATATATCCGTTCCAGAAGCATTCAGGGCCTCAAGATGCCGCTTGTGGGAGAGCCTTTCAACAGGTGCTACAATGCACTTCCTTATCAGCTCACAAATGCCCAGAAGCGCGTTATCCGTGAAATCAGGGACGATATGAAGAGCGGCCACCAGATGAACCGCCTTCTGCAGGGAGACGTTGGCAGCGGCAAAACCATGGTTGCCGTGCTCACTGCCCTCATAGCCGTAGGCAATGGCTACCAGGCGTGTATAATGGCGCCCACTGAAGTGCTTGCGCAGCAGCATTTTGCAAACGTATCCAAATACCTGGCACCCACCGGCGTACGTGTGGAACTCCTTACCGGAACTACGGGCGTAAAAGACCGCCGCAGGATCCATCAGGGCCTTCAGGACGGTACCGTGGGCGTACTTATCGGCACCCATGCGCTCATAGAAGATACAGTTCAGTTCCGCTCCCTGGGACTTGCCGTCATTGACGAGCAGCACCGCTTTGGCGTAGACCAGCGTGCCCGCCTGTGGTCCAAAGGTTTTCAGGGCGTACATCCACATGTGCTGGTAATGACCGCAACGCCCATTCCGCGCACCCTTGCAATGACCCTGTATGGAGACCTGGACGTCTCCGTCATTGACGAGATGCCTCCCGGCAGAAAACCCGTCCAGACCCTCTGCGTTGGCGAAAACAAGCGTCACGCCATGCACAACTTCATCCGTGACGAGATAGCCAAAGGCCGCCAGGCATTCATAGTTTATCCGCTTATTTTCGAGAGCGAAAAACTGGACTACAAGAACCTGGAACTGGGTTACGAGGAAATTGTGAAGGCCTTCCCGCTGCCGGATTACAAGGTTGCAATAGTCCACGGGCAGCAGACTCCTGCAGAAAAGGCTTTCAACATGGACGCCTTCGTTGCCGGAAGGGCCAATATCCTGGTTTCCACAACAGTCATTGAGGTAGGTGTAGACGTACCCAATGCCTCTGTCATGGTAATCGAGAGCGCAGAACGCTTCGGCCTGAGCCAGCTCCACCAACTTCGCGGCCGCGTGGGCCGTGGTGCAGAGCGCTCATACTGCATCCTTATGAAGGGCCAGAAAGTGTCCAAGGAATCCCAGAAGCGCCTGGACCTCCTGTGCGAAACGGAAAACGGCTTTGTCCTGGCGGAAGAAGACATGAAACTCCGCGGCCCCGGAGACCTTGAAGGCACCCAGCAGAGCGGCCTTCCTATCTCCCTCAACATTGCATCCCTTGCAAAAGACGGCCTCATCCTCAACGACGCCAGAAACTACGCCCAGCTGGTCCTGGACAAGGATCCCGGCCTCACAAGCCCCGTCAACGCCCCCCTTGCCGCAGAACTCCGTCGCGACAAGTACCTCGTAAAGGATTATTCCCAGATTTCCTAGCAATCCATCCACCAAAACGCCCTATTTCCGTGGACAAACCGGCCAAAATGCCAACTTGTCCACCAAAAACGCCAAATCGGTGGATGGGGGAGCATAAATGGTGGATTTGGTATTCAAATGAAATTTGAGTAAATTTGTGGGTTATGGTTCCGGAACTTGTGGATAAATATGTGTTCCTGTTGCAGACCTTCGTGGATGCGGGGTCAAGGGGACTGTCGCTGGACGAGATATCGTCCCGCTGGGAGGCCCGGTACGGGAGCGCGTATCCAAGGAGGAGCTTTATCAATCACAGGAAAGCGGTGGAGGAGGTTTTTGGCATTGTGATAGGTTGTGACCGAAGCACCAACCGTTACCATATAGATGAGGCGGAAAGCGCCGTGGACAAGCGGCAGGCCGTGGATTACCTGATCAATACCTTCACCGTAAATAGCCTCCTTACTCTGGGCAAGGAGCGCTTAAGCGGCCGCGTGTCCGTGGAGAACGTCCCGTCTGGCCAGAAATACCTCACGGAAACCATGCAGGCCATGCTGGAGAGCGCAGTCCTCAGGATAAGCTACCGCAAGTACCTTAGCGATGAGTCGGAGGAACGCGTAATCCGTCCCTACGCCGTAAAGGAATTTGAAAAGCGCTGGTACATAGTTGCTTACAGCGAGGATGCGGAAGCCCTCAGGACATACGCCATGGACCGCATAGTATCCATGGAAAGGACCGGAGAAAGCTTCAGGATGCCGGTGGGCTTCAACGTGGACGAGCTCTTCGAAGGCAGTTACGGCATATACCTTCCGGAAGACGAAAAACCCGTCATAATAAAGCTCAGGGCCACGGAAAGGGAAACAGCCTATCTCCGTGACCTTCCGCTTCACCACACCCAGATGGAGCTGGACGAGGGCCTCTTCGTCCTCAGGCTCATCCCAAATCCAAACTTCATCATGGAGCTTTGCAAAAGGGGAGCGGGCCTCACTGTCCTGGAGCCAAAGGAGCTCAGGGACATAGTCAGAGAGAATCTAAAAAAAGCACTCGATGCATATGAATAAAAGAGTATTATTGTCGATCATGGTCCTCGCGGGCCTTGTCGCTTGCAAGAATTCTGAAATGAAACCCCAGAAAGGCTACATCGGCCCGTCGGACATAGAGATTGTGGACGGCCGTATGACTCCGGAGGTGCTGCTTTCCCTTGGCCGCCTGTCGGATCCCCAGCTTTCCCCGGACGGGAAAACCATCCTTTACGGCGTAAGCTACACCTCCATCCAGGAAAACCGCAGTGTACGCAACCTGTACACCATTCCGGTTACAGGCGGTGCCCCTACAGCCCTTACCAAGGACGGCAAGAGCATATCGGCCGCAAAATGGAGTGCCGATGGCTCCGCGGTGTATTTCCTGCAGGGCGGCCAGCTCTGGAAGGCCCCGTACAAGGCCGGAAAGCTTGGAAAGCGCGTCCAGCTCACGGACGTGGAGAGGGGAGTGGACGACTACGCCCTCTCTCCGGACGAGTCCCAGCTTATGTACGTCTCCTCCGTCCACAGTGCCGTTGAGGTGCCCTCGGACACGGATCCCATGCTGGATAAGGCCAACGCCTACGCCACGGAAGACCTCATGTACAGGCACTGGGACCACTGGGTGACGGACATCCCGCACACCTTTATCGCCCCGCTTGCAAACGGAATCATCAAGGAAGGCCTGGACATTCTTGGAGACGAGCTCTTCCAGCTCCCCAACGGCCCCTTCGGCGGCGTGGAGCAGCTTGCCTGGAGCCCGAACGGCCGCTACATAGCCTACTCCTGCAAGAAACTCACCGGCAAGGAATACGCCTTCTCCACCAACACCTGCATCTACATCTACTGCCCGCTCACCGGGGAAACCTCCCAGGTAACCTTCGAAGGCGGCTACGACACCAACCCCGTCTGGAGCCCGGATGGCAGCCGCCTTGCCTGGCTCTCCATGCCCCGCGACGGATATGAGGCCGACAAGGTACGCCTCATGGTGGCCGATGTATACTACAATGAGGACGAAGATGGTCAGGTGGCTAACCCTGAGGTTGTTGACATCCGTGACCTTACGGAGAACTTCAAGTACAATGCAGACTCTCCCGTTTGGGCGGAGGACGGCAAGTCCATCTATTTCAACGCCCTTGCCGAAGGCATCCAGGCCATCTGGAACGTGGTGGTTGAAGGTGACACGGACTTCTTCCGTCTCACCGCAGACAACCTCTGGTTCGACTTCGGTTCACCCTTCGGAGTCCTCCAGGACGGTACCATCCTCACCACCTACACTTCCATGGACTTCCCCACGGAACTGGTGGCGGTGAACGACAATTCCATACAGCAGATCACCTTCGAGAACGAGCACATCCTCTCCAAACTTGAAAAGCACGAGACCGAGGCCCGCTGGCTCAAGACCGTGGACGGTCAGGATATGCTCACCTGGGTTCTCTATCCTCCGCGCTTCGACGCTTCCAAGACCTATCCTGCAATAGAAATCTGCCTGGGAGGCCCCCAGGGCACCCTTTCCCAGGGTTGGAGCTACAGGTGGAACTACCTCCTCATGTGCCATCAGGACTATGTTGTGGTGCTTCCCAACCGTCGCGGAACAACCGCGTTCGGCCAGCCCTGGTGCGAAGAGATCTCCGGCGACTACATTGGCCTTAACATGCAGGATTACCTCACCGCCGCGAAGGTCATCAAGGCGGAGCCTTACGTGAGCGGCGTGGCAGCCTGCGGTGCCTCCTACGGCGGCTACAGCGTGTATTACCTTGCCGGCATCCACAAGGATATGTACGACTGCTTCATCGCCCACGCCGGCATCTTCAACGAGGAGCATATGTATATGGAGACGGAGGAAATGTGGTTCCCCAACTGGGACAACGGCGGTCTGGAGGAATATGCTTACGCGGAAGGTGAAATCGGCGCCAGAGGCGACGGCAAGACCTTCGGCGGAATGCAGCAGGCCGGCTCTCCCTGGAGCAGCGCCCCCAAGGCAAGGCGCCACTACGACAATTCCCCTCACAAGCTGGTCCAGAACTGGCATACGCCCATCCTCTGCATCCACGGCGGCTCGGACTTCCGCGTCCCTTACGACGAGGGCATGGCCGCTTTCAATGCAGCCCAGATGATGGGTGTCCCTTCAAAACTCATCGTCTTCCCGGAAGAGAACCACTGGATCCTGAAGCCCCAGAACGCCCTCTATTGGCACCGCAGCTACTTCGGCTGGCTTGACCGCTGGATGAAACCCCAGCCGGAAGAGCCCCAGGCAGAGGAGGCTCCCGCAGAGTAATGACAAAGATGGTGGTACATAACGACGAGTTCTTCGCCCAGGTGCTTGCCCGCCTGGACGAGGGCCTCACCGCCACCATCCCCGTCAAAGGCTACAGTATGCTGCCCTTCATCCGCGGCGGCAAGGACCTCGTGGTCCTGGAAAAGGCCTCCGGGGACATTGTAAAGGACGATATCGTCCTGTTCCGCTACGGCGGCCGGTACGTAATGCACCGCGTCCTCAGTGCCGATGGCGGCAGGTTTGACATCCAGGGGGACGGCGTCTGGCTGGGTCACGAGTACCCCTCCAGGGAACAGATCCTGGCAAGGGCAACCGGCATCCTCCGGGCTGGGAAAAAGCCGGTGGATCCGTATTCCCGCGGGCAGCTCCGCCGCGTCCACGCCTGGCAGCGCCTCGGGCGCCTCAGAAGGTACATTTTATTTATTTACAGGCATCTTCCCTGGAACAGGGGATGGCTTAAGGAAAACATAGTTACAACAAATGAAAATTAAGGAAGGATTCGTGCTCCGCACCATTTGCGGCCAGAATGTTATTTCCGGAGAGGGTAGCGCCAACGTGAACTACTCTTCCCTCATAAGCCTCAACGAGACCGCTGCATACCTTTTCAAGGAACTGCAGGCTAAAGGGGAGTTCACGGAAGAAGACGCCGTGAAGCTGCTTCTTGACCAGTATGAAGTGGATGAGGAAACTGCCGCAAAGGACGTGAAGGCCCTTGTGGCAAAGTGGGCTGAGATCGGTCTCATAGCATAAATGAAAAACGCCCTCAAATACGTCAGGTGGCTGTATGTCCACTCCAAGGGGGCGCGCTGGCAGCTAACGGCCAACGTGCTCCTGGGCACCGTGAACGTGGCCCTCAATATGGCCTTCATCCTGGTGTGCAAACACCTCGTGGACGTTGCAACCGGCGTTGCAGAGGGTACGCTGTGGGTAACCGCAGCCTGGGCCATAGGCATAACGCTCACGCGCCTGGCGGTATCGGCAATAAATGTGAGGCTGGAGAACCTCGTCAACTCCAAGATGAACTTCGCCATAAGGGCGGAACTATTCGGAAACCTTATGCAGGCGGAGTGGCTGGGAAGGGAGAAGCGCCACAGCGGAGACGTCATAAACCGCCTGGAGCAGGACGTGACCAAGGTTACGGACGTCATCTGTTCGGACGTCCCGCAGATATTTACAACCCTTGTGCAGATGGTCGCGGCGGTGGTGGTCCTCTGCACTATGGACTGGCGCCTGGCGGTGCTGCTGGTCCTCATCACCCCGCTCTTTATGCTCTTTTCCAAGCTCTTCTTCCGCAAGATGAGAAGGATGACACTCGGCATCCGTGAGAGTGAGAGCAAGATTCAGAGCCATCTCCAGGAGAGCCTCCGCCACAGGGTGATGATACGCTCTATGGAGGGGGAAACCCGTATGATGGACCGCCTTGACAGCCTCCAGAGCCTGGAATACGGGCAGGTGGTGGAGCGCACCAACTTCAATGTCTTTGCAAGGACGATGGTCTCGGCCTCCTTCGCCTTCGGCTACCTGGCGGCCTTCCTCTGGGGCGTCTTCGGGATAGCGAAAAGGGGTATGACCTTCGGCGTTATGACCAGCTTCCTCCAGCTGGTGGGCCAGATCCAGCGCCCGGTGGTGAACCTTATGCACCAGATCCCCAACTTCATCTACGCCACGGCCTCCATCGACAGGCTCATCGAGCTTGAAGATACGCCCAAGGAAAGCGCACAGGAACCTGTGAAGCTGGAAGGTCCTGTGGGCGTTCGGGTAAAGGATCTGCACTACCGGTATCCGGACGGAGACAAAGAGGTCCTTCGCGGCCTCAGCTTCGATTTCCCGCCCCTTAGCCGTACGGCCATAGTAGGGGAGACCGGCGCCGGAAAATCCACCCTCATACGCCTTATGATGGCGCTCCTCAAACCCTCGGCAGGGGAGGTCACATTATACAACAAAGACAGGGAAATCCCTGCCTCAGGGGCCACCAGGTGCAACATCGTGTATGTTCCGCAGGGGAATTCCCTCCTTTCCGGCACCATCCGGGAGAACCTCCTTATGGGTAACCCCAAGGCCTCGGAGGAAGATATGTGGAAAGCCCTCCGCACCGCTGCTGCGGACTTTGTGGAGAGTCTGGAGGACACCTGCGGCGAGGGCGGCACCGGCCTAAGCGAGGGCCAGGCCCAGAGGATAGCCATCGCAAGGGGCCTCCTGAGGGAAGGCGACGTCCTTCTTCTGGACGAGTTCTCCTCGTCCCTGGACCCGGAGACGGAAGAAAGGCTTATGCAGAGCCTTAATGAAAACGCGGCGGGTAAGACGCTTATCTTCATCACCCACCGCGAAAGGATCTCGGATTACTGCCAGCTTCACTGCCGGGTTTCCAAGTACTGAAGCCTGTGGCGGAAGATATCTATCGCAGTATAAATCGATTGCATCATTGACCTGGGGTCCGCTTCGTCGCGGCCGGCAAGGTCATACCCTGTGCCGTGGTCCGGGGAAGTGCGAACTACGGGAAGGCCTGCGGTGAAGTTGACGCCGTCGGCAAAGGAGATGGACTTGAAAGGGGCAAGGCCCTGGTCGTGGTACATTGCGAGTGTGGCGTCGAAGCGGCTGTAATGGCCAAGGCCGAAGAATCCGTCCGGGGAATAGGGGCCGAATGCCTGGATGCCTTCCTTCTGCGCTTCCTGCACGGCCGGGAGGATGATGTTCTGCTCCTCGTCGCCTATGAGGCCGCCGTCGCCGCAGTGGGGGTTGAGGCCCAGGACTGCAATCTTGGGTTCAATCACGCCGAAGTCCATCTGGAGGGTCTTTTTCATTATGCGGAGCTTGGCAAGGATTGCCTCCTTGGTGATGCGGGTGGGCACTTCCCTCAGGGGAATATGGCCGGTGACAACACCAACCTTGAGCTGGTCGCTTACCATAAACATCATAACGTCCTTGGAGCCAAACTCGTGCTGGAGGTACTCCGTGTGGCCGGTGAAGTTGAAGCCGGTGTCGTTCATACCCCTCTTGTTGATGGGGCCGGTTACAAGGACGTCCAGGAGCTCGTTCTTGATGTCCCGGACGGCCACTTCAAGGGCCTTTACGGCCGCTTTTGCGGAATCCGGCGTGCACTGGCCGGGCTCTGCGTATATGCTGTCCGGGAGGCAGTTCACGAGGTTTATGGTGCGGGGCTTGGCGTCCTTTGCGCTCTGGATCACGTTGACGTCGAACTTGTCTATGTTGTGGAGGGTCTTCTTGTAGAAGCCAAGGAGCTTTGAGGACCCGTAGATCACGGGGGTGAAGGAGTCCAGGATGCGCTCGTCGGCGAGGGATTTGATGATGACCTCGTAGCCGATGCCGTTGCTGTCGCCCTGGGTGATTCCTACTACTAGTTTAGGGAGGCTCATATAAGTGTTTGTTGTTCTTGTGTATATCCGGTATCCTCCGGAAGGTCCGGCTGGTGGTAAGCGGCTACTGCGAGGGCGTCGCAGCGCTCGTTTTCCGGGTGGCCGGCGTGACCCTTTATCCAGTGAAATGCCACTCTGTGCTTGTTGAAGACTGTGTCGAAGCGGAGCCAGAGGTCCACGTTCTTCTTCTTTTTGAATCCCTGGCGCTTCCAGGTATCCAGCCAGCCTTCGTTGAGGGCTTTCACCACATAGGAAGAGTCGCTTACCACGTGCACCTCAGCATTGTCCCACTTTATCTGCTCCAGGCCGATAATTACGGCCAGGAGCTCCATGCGGTTGTTTGTAGTGAGTGCAAACCCGCCGGAAAGCTCTTTCTGGTAACTTCCGCACCTGAGCACAATCCCGTACCCTCCGGGGCCGGGATTCCCGCTTGCAGCGCCGTCAGTAAAAAGCCATATGGCCGGTTTTTTCTCTTCCATTGTCTACAAAGATATGAATTTTTTTGTTTCCGTGTATCGCTCAAAGATTCATATAGTTTTTGGAAGTGAGCCGGTTTATTATTACATTTGTGTGTTAACGCTTCTGTCAATGAAACTCAGAGTCATCATATCTTCCATCTTACTGCTTGCGGTCAGTTCGCTTTATGCGCACAATCCCGCAAACACAAGTATAAAAGCCAGTGTTGAAAGAGTTGATTCTCAGTCTTTTTTCGTGAGTTTTGAAATTGAGAATAACTCATCAAAAACGATTTATTTACCTGGAATAGACATTTATCAGGGTATGATTATATCATATAACTGGGACCTAATTATTAAAAAAGATGGTGAAAGTGTTTATTTAAATAATCCTTACTTTAAATATGGGAAGTTGCATCGCCTGTCGATACCGCCTCAGAGTAGTCACTATTTCACAATTAGCATTGAACTTTCACGACTTATCTATTCGCTTGGAAAAGAGGTTGCGGATATTCATGGTAATTATCAAGTACAAATAGTTTGTAAATTATCTCATAGAAAAGGAGTGCTTGTCAGTAATGTAGTACAAATAGAATTACGATAAATTAGTGTCAAACTGTTGACCATCCTATACCGCTACTATTATTACGTATTGGAATGTATTTGGAAGTAGAGTTATCATTTAAACCTATATTATGCATAATAGTATCAAAACGCAAATAGCAGAATCAGTATCAATAACCCAATCTATTCTTGAGACTCTTTCTGAAGCCAAGTATGTTGGGGGAGGAGATATGTCATACCTATACGATAATGTCCTTGATGTTGCTGGGGCTATTAAGAACCCAAACATTGAAGTCTTAGCAACAATCCCTTCTGGGGATCGTCTTCACTGGGTAAACATATGTAAAATGACAACTGCTACACGGCTAAATATGTTTGGTGGGAACAGTTCAATTACGCCCCAAATGATATACTACTGGAATCCCGCTACCGGTGGTGTAGAAAGTTCTTCATTTATTACCGGTCTTAAAGCATATAAGTTTTAATTATGAGATACTTATATCTAATAACACTGATGCTCTTATTTTGTGTAAATGACGGTTATTATGAGTCATATGATAGGTTTATTGCCAATTATTCCAGACAATTCAAGAAAGACAACCGTTTAAGACCCACTGATAGTTTGTTTTATATTGCCAAGATTAAGAATTTATACACGAAGACAAGTTTCGACAATTTAAGCATTGATAAAAAAAGAGAAAACTTATTCTCTTATTTGTCTCGTAAAAGACTTAAGATTGTTTACCCAGTTGCTTTGGGACTTAAATCTGAAACAATTTATTTTGCTCAGAAAGGCGATTTGAATCATTATAAGGAGAGTTTTGTTGTATATAAGGGAGATTTTTCGGCATATCAACCCAAATACACTCTTAAAATGAAAGCACTAATTAATCTAATCAATGAAATGCATCCATGTCACGTGTTTATCATTGATAATATAATTGATGATAAGGACATTTATTGGTTAATAACGAATGATAGTGTGATTGTGGCTAGATATGATGAATCGCTAAACAAGTTTGAAACTTTTGATGCCCAATACTATTTAAAGAGAATTGCGCCTGACTCCGTGTTCTCTTTTTCGTTAAGGGTAAAAAATGATGCCTTTTGAAGGTGAGCCCTTCATAATTAAGGAATGCTATACAATTGAATAGAAGTTTCGAGATGATAACTCACCTTGTATGTTTATGAATTAGCCCCAAAGTGGTTGTGCTCAAAACAATAATAGAGGAGTATGCAAAAAATTATCAAAGCGCAAATAACTAAATCTGTATTAATAACTCAAGCGATGCTAGAGAATGATTCAATCATTAAGACTATTAGTGATGTGTCTGTAATCGTTATTAACGCCCTCAAGGCCGGTCACAAGGTGCTGTGGGCAGGGAATGGCGGCAGCGCGGCGGATGCGCAGCATATGGCGGCGGAGCTGGTGAATAAGTTCCGGCTGGAAAGGCCGGGGCTTTGCTCCATAGCCCTTACCACGGACACGTCTATCCTTACCTCCATCGGCAACGATTACGGCTTCCAGAGGGTGTTTGCCCGGCAGGTGGAGGCCATAGGCGCTGCGGGGGACGTATTCATCGGCATATCAACTTCCGGGAATTCGGAGAACCTTGTGCTGGCAGGGGAGGAGTGCAGGCGCAAAGGCCTTGTCTCCGTTGCGCTTGTGGGGGAAAAGCCATGCAGAATGGATACGTATGACCATGTGATTCACGTGCCTTCATCGGATACTCCGCGCATTCAGGAATGCCAGACCCTTATCGGCCACATTCTGTGCGACTTGGTTGAGAAATCGTTATTCGGAACATTGTAATAATTAAAAATTTTTCGTAAATTTGCGGCGCTTGAATAAATATTGTTCATTTATATAATTAACACACAATTATGATTAAACTCGGTATTAACGGATTCGGCCGCATCGGACGCATGGTGTTCCGCGCAGCTGTGGAGAATTTCAAGGACATCGAAGTTGTCGGTATCAACGACCTCCTCGATCCCGATTATCTTGCCTACATGCTCAAGTACGACTCCGTACACGGCAAGTTCAACCACGACATCAAGGTTGAAGGCGACATCCTCATCGTCGACGGCAAAAAGGTAAAGGTATTCTGCGAGAAAGATCCCGCAAACATCACCTGGGGCGCCCTTGGCGTAGATGTAGTTGTTGAATCCACCGGTTTCTTCCTCACCGCAGAGCTTGCAGAGGCCCACATCAAGGCCGGTGCCAAGAAGGTCATCATGAGCGCTCCTTCAAAGGATGCTACTCCCATGTTCGTCTATGGTGTAAACCACAAGACCTACGCTGGCCAGACCATCATCTCCAACGCTTCCTGCACCACCAACTGCCTTGCTCCCCTTACCAAGGTTCTCAACGACAACTTCGGCGTAAAGCGCGGCCTCATGACCACCGTTCACGCTGCTACCGCTACCCAGAAGACCGTTGACGGTCCTTCCAAGAAGGATTGGCGCGGTGGCCGCGGTATCCTGGAGAACATCATTCCTTCCTCCACCGGCGCTGCAAAGGCCG
>CAMJJZ010000013.1 GCA_946406275.1 uncultured Bacteroidales bacterium
ACGTTCATGTAGATGTAGGTGGGGTCTATTCCCAGCTCCTTGGCCTTCTCCAAGGAGGTGCGCTCGTGCGTGCGGTCTATTATCTTCTCCGTGCCGTCGCCGGGGTGGCGGTAGATGTAGTCCTTTTCTCCAATCCTGAAGACGAAGGAGGTGTTGGTGAGTCCTTCGCTTATTTTCCTGAAGTCCGTGACGTCCGAATCCGTGCAGTTGAAGACGGTTTTTATATTGTCTATGATGCGGCTGCGGGCATGGGCAACGTAGGCGCTGTCGAAGCGGCGGAGCTCGTCAAAATAGTCGAACTCATAGATGACGCCGCGGGGGTACTGGCGGAAGCGGAAGGGCGGAAGCACGGCCAGATAGTCCCTCACAAGCCATTCCCAGTAGGACTGGTTGTACTTGCCCTGGATGTCAGATCTGGCAATCTGGACGAACTTGCGGGCGAAATCCGCGCTCCAGAAAGAGTGCCCAAGGAGGATCTTTCCCCGCTGGCGGCCCTTGTCCATGCGGATTATTCTGTCATCGGCCCCAAGGGTGACGAACATTTCTTTGGAGGCGAAGTCAACTTCCTCTCCGGCGTAGAAGGAGAAAGGCTCTTCCGCGCGGAAGGGGTTCTCCGTAAAGTAGTCGTCCGAGGAGCAGATGTATGCGTTTTCCAGGTATTCCCTGGCGCATAGGAGGCTCTGGATGTTGTTCTTTGTGTTGTATTCCGGATTGTATATGAGCCTTGCGCCAAACTGCTGCTCAAGATAGGAGAACATCTCCTTCTTGTAGCCCAGGACCACGGTTATGTCCGTTACGCCGGCCTCTTTGAGCTGGCGTATCTGGCGGTCTATGAGGCGTTCCCCGCCCACGGAGAACAGGCCCTTGGGCTGCTCCAGCGAGAGGGGGACAAAGCGCGTTGCGGCGCCTGCGGCAAGTATGACGGCGTGCTCTACCTTCATCAGAACTTGTTCTTTGAACCAAGTGCGCGGCAGGCGGCTTTGAGGACGCCTTCACGTGCGCTGGTATAAGGTTTTCCACTAAGGATAAGTTGCTCCACCTTCAGGTTCTTGATTTCCTCTGCAGGAATTGTGTACGGGTTGGCGCTCAGGATTACCATGTCGGCAACCTTTCCGGGCTCCAGGGAGCCGCGTTCAGCCTCATCGAAAGTGGTCTTGTAGCCATTGTAGGTGGCCATACGGAGGGCTTCCTGCACGCTCACGCGCTGGGAGGCGGTGGGGTTGTTCACGCAGCGGTCTATCCACACGATGGGGTCCGGCGTGGTGCAAGGGGCGTCCGAGCCAAGGGAGACCAGGATTCCGGCATCGGCAAAATCCTTTACGGGGTTAAGGCGTCCCGCGCGTTCCTTGCCCATGAGGCTTTCCAGGTAGCTGTCCGGCTCCTGTTTCCAATTGATGAAGGCGCTCTGGATGGGCATGGCTATGCCGTATTCCTTGCAAATCTCAAGGCCTTCCGGGGTGGGGAGGCAGTCGTGAATTATTCCGTGCCGATGGTCCTTCCGGGGATAATCGTCCAGGGCAGCCTTGAGGGCACGGG
Organism: uncultured Bacteroidales bacterium; assembly: GCA_946406275.1. Next base: position 1,537 of record CAMJJZ010000013.1, read on the forward strand.
TGGCCTGGTCGAAGGCTTTGTCCCCGATGGCGTGCATCTCTATCTGCAGGCCGGCGCGGTTGGCTTTCTTGCAGAAATCGGCAACCTTGTCGTCACTGTAATAGAGGACGCCGGAGGTACCGTCCGTGTAGGGTTCATTCATGGCGGCGTCCTGGGAACCGAAGCAGCCGTCAAGGGCGCACTGGAAGCAGCCGCCTATGCGGGGGAGCTTGCGTGCCTTGGCCACGGAAACGTTCATGGGCTGGGGGAAAACCCTTACCTGGAAGCCGTTGGAGAGGGATTTCGCAAAGAGGACCTCCGTGGTGATGTCCAGGTTCCAGAGGAAGCCAACGCCGCTCACGGTATGGATTTCTCCTATGCCGCGGGAGGCCTCGAAGTCCGCCGCCTGCTGCATCTTGGAGAAAAGGTCTATGATGGAAAGGCTGCCGGTGATGTAGTCCGATACCTTGAAAAACGCCTCCTGGTTCATCTCTCCGGTGTCAGGATGGTATCCGCGGAGGCTGCGCACCTTGGGATCCAGCTTCTTGAGGAGCTTGGAGTTGATGATGCAGGCGTGGCCGTCGTACTTGATCACCATCACTTCCTTGTCCGGGCACACGGCGTCCAGTTCCTCACGGCTTATGAGGCGGCCTTCCTTTACGGAATAGGGGGAGGCGCCAAAGGCAATGAGGGTTTTTGCCTTGCCGCTGGCCTTGTAGTAGTCCGCCAGCATCTTTGAGATTTCCACGTTGGACTCCGCGTCCATTACGTTTAGGCCGCTGTGGAAGATAGCAAAGGATGCAAAATGCTGATGGCTGTCCACGAAGGAGGGGATGAGGGCCTTGTCTCCGAGGTCCGTTACAGGGGCTTCTGAGTACTCCTGGGGCAGGGTGTCACCGGTGAAAACTATGCGGCCGCCGTCTTCAACCAGAAATTTCTTTACGCTGTCCTTACTGTCTACGGTAAGGATGTTTCCTTTATATACTTTCATCGTTTGTAATGCTTGTAGGTGGGGTCAAGAGCTATGAGTTCCTGGAAGGAGTCAATCTCCACCACGTCGGCCTTCTGGCATTCGTGGATCTTGACCTGGTAGTTTTCTTTCCGGAGCACCAGGGGGACGAATTCCCAGAAAACGTCCTTTCCACCGTCTTCTTCCCATACTTCCTGGATGTCTTCGCGAAGCTGCTCGCAGTCTTCCGGCGTCCAGAAGGAGATGCCGTAGCAGTTGAAACACTCCGTGCCGCCCTTGCGGTAGTTCGTGGCATAGCCGTCTTTCTCCGAAAGGCACCAGTCGTCGGTTTCGCGGACGAAGGAGCCAAGGTAGTCAGAACCGGCGTGATATTTCCTGATTACGTCCGGATTGGCTATGAGAAGGTCTGCCTCGCAGATGTAGCAGCCGCCTTCCAGAAGGTCCAGGGCCGCCATGGCGGAGGAAATGCTGTTGGTGCTGTCAAATAGTGGATTGTCGATGAACTTCAGATTGGGGTACTTGGGGAGAAGTTCGTCGAAGCACTCATACTTGTAACCGCGGACGATAGTGATATCGTCTATTCCCGCTTCCAGGAGTGCGTCCAGAAGGGTGTCGATGATGCGGGTTCCGTGTACCTTGACAAGCGGTTTGGGGGTGTCAAGCGTGACGGGAACCATGCGGGAACCGAATCCCGCCGCCAGGATAATGGCTTTGTTTGCTTCGTATGTCATATCAAGTTCATTCCCCAGTCATAGACTTTGTCTATAACCGGCGTTTCTATATTGTTCTTTTGTGCAAGTTCTTTTATCCAGCGGAGGCCGTACGGGAAGTCCTCCGTAAAATATCGGCTTCCGAAATCCGCCTTCCAGCCGCCAGGGACCTGTACCATAGGACTGGTGATGTTCATGAAGGCGGGGATGGACGATATCTTCCGGGTAAGGGAAGCGGCGTCCGTGCTCTCGTAATAGTCCAGCAGGGTAGGGATGCCATCCACACCCAGGGCATCCAACAGGCGGAAAAACTCCGCGTCCATGTCTATGAGCATCTGGGACGATTCGTCCGTCCACTCCCGGTAAAACAGGACGTTATGGTCCCAGACCTGGTTTTCCCGGCCCTTGAACAGGGAATAAAGCCTTCCCGTATGAAGGATTGGATTGGAATTGGTCAGGGACACCTGGAGGTAATTATCGGCAATCTCCACAGGGGTAATCAAGAGTTCTTCAAGCGTTTTGCCAAAGCTTTCCGGAAGGTTCTCCAGGGCCACCAGGAGGCTTTTTTTGTAGCCCAGCAGAAGTGCGCTGGAGCCGTATTCCTTTACCCTTGAGATGAACGGAACCCTCTGTAGGCCGAAGAGGTGAGCATCGGCCCCAAGTATATCGTGGGCAAAGAAGAAAAAGCCCGTGCTGGAGACCACAGTGCCTACGGCGGCGCTTCCTATATATGGCTTTATGTCCCTGAGGGTCTTTTCTATAAGATAGCCCGGGACGCATAGAAGGACGATATCCGCCCCGCTCACTGCCTTTTCCGGAGAGGACGATACGCTTTCCAGCGCGCCCTTGAAGACCTTTCCGTCCGGATCCGTGGCTTCCACTGATGCGGACCAGCTTTCCGGATGGCCGGAGAGGATGCGTACCCCGGCGCCCCGCGAAGCCATTACGGCCGCGCACACGTGGCCCAGAGAGCCGCCGCCGCAGATGCAGACCTTTATTCCTTCAATTGCCATCCGTACTTGTCTTTAACTTACAAATATAGCAACTAATTTTGGGAGTTTAGGATAATTATGGATATATTTGCATTGATGATTAACACAGTACAGACAGCCATCCCGGGCGTAGTGATAATTGAGCCAAAAGTTTTTGGCGATGCGCGCGGATATTTCTTCGAGAGTTGGAGCCAGAGGGACTTCGACGCCGCCGTGACTCCCGTGGTTTTTGTACAGGACAATGAGAGCAAAAGCCGTTACGGCGTGCTAAGGGGCCTCCATTTCCAGAAAGGTGAGTATGCCCAGGCGAAGCTCTTGAGGGTTGTCAAAGGCCGCGTCCTGGACGTTGCCGTGGATATAAGGAATGGCAGTCCCACCTTCGGGCAGCACGTTGCCGTGGAGCTTTCGGAAGACAATCATCGTCAGCTCTTCATCCCGCGCGGCTTCGCCCACGGGTTTGCCGTGCTGTCGGAAGAGGCCGTCTGCCAGTACAAGACGGACAATTTCTATTGCCGTGAAGCGGAAGGCGCCATTGCCTGGGACGATCCTGCCCTTGGTATAGACTGGATGGTTCCGGCGGAGGACATCGTCCTTTCGGAAAAAGACCGTCACAACCCTTTCCTGAAGGATCTTTAGCTATGAAAGTACTTGTGACAGGGGCATCTGGCCAGCTTGGAAACGCCCTCAGGCGCATGGCTCCGGATTTCATTTACTCTGACATCACCGGAGAGGATACCGTTCGTCTGGACATTACTGACGCCTCTGCCGTAAATGCCTTTGTGCAAGCCAATTCCATAGATACAATCATAAACTGCGCCGCATACACGGACGTTGAGGCAGCGGAGGACAATTATGAGAAGGCGGAGCTCTTGAACGCCGGCGCCGTTGGAATCCTTGCCGCAGCCATGAAGGCCGTTGGCGGGCTTCTGGTTCACATTTCAACTGATTATATCTTTGGCGGTGACAGTTACAGCGCCCCCATTCCGGAAGATAGCAAACCCAATCCTACTGGCGCATATGGCCTTACCAAACTGCACGGGGAAGAAGCCATCCTGGAAAGCGGAGTGCGCTATCTGGTTTTCCGCACAGCATGGCTCTACAGCCCCTGGGGGCGCAATTTTGTAAAGACAATGCTTCGCCTTACGGCGGAGAGGCCGGTCATCAACGTGGTCAACGATCAAACCGGCTCCCCCACCTACGCTCCGGACCTGGCGGCCGCAATCCTGGCCGCCCTTGAAGCTGGATGTGAGGGCGTGTTCAATTATACCGACGAAGGTCAGTGCACATGGTATGAATTTGCCGTTGAGATTGCCCGTCTTGCCGGCAATACGGGGTGTGAGATAAGGCCCTGCCTGTCTTCCCAGTACCCTTCAAAGGTGCGCCGGCCGGCATATTCCGTCCTGGACAAGACTCTTGTGAAAGAGACGCTGGAAATTGGCATTCCGCAGTGGCAGGATTCACTTCAGGAGTGCATTGTATCAATTTCGAAATCGTAAGAAAAAATATTTTTTCTGTAAAAACACATTAAAAAACAGTCAAAATCGGGAAAAATCGTGTGATACAACACATTTTTTTTTACGATTCATGGCATTCTGAACCTTGGAGGCTAGTTTTGCAGCAGCACCAAGGTTTTTTTTCTTATGCCACGAAGCACTAAAACAGGCCGGAAATCTACCAACAAACCATTATTCTACACCGCGCGTTTCGCGCGCCGCATTTCTGTGGCCATCACTGCCTTCATGCAGCTTCCGGCCTTTTTTGCTTCGTGCAGCGCGGAAGACAATGCAGGTGCTCCGCATAAGATTCATATAGTAAGGGCTCCTTCATCCGGGGGTGCGCTGGATGTATTCGTATTTGAAGGGGAGCCTCCGTATCTTCTGGATTCCTACCAGCAGTTTCCTGTGGACGATGTACCCTTGTATGTTGTGTCCGGTCCGGGTAAAAAAAGGATAGTGGCAATGTCTTCTCCTACGGGAGACATCTACGCACGCGCCAGCGTAACCCGCTACCAGGACCTTTCCAAAGAGTCTTTCTCCCTGCTGGAAGATTCTTCGGACTTGCCGTTTTCATATGGTGAAATAACTGTGGAGGGGGGAAGTACGCGAAGCATTTCCATGACCGTGAAACCTCTTATGTCGTGTGTCCGGGTAAGATCCGTCTCCTGTGACTTCAGCGGGCGCCCTTATTATAACGAAACGTGCCATAATAACAGTCTCTTTTTAATTAACGCCGTTTGCGAGACTTGCCCGCTGGGAGCCGAAGACGGACGCCCGGTTGCATGGGCGAACTATGGTTCACATGCGCTGAGCCATCCTCTCCTGGAGGCGGATGGTCTGGGCGAAATAGGCCCGGAAAGGAAATTCTGTGACGTGGCACTCTACTGCTATCCCAACCCTCAGGGCAGTCCTCCCACACGCCTGGTCCTGGAGGGAACGGTGGGGGATTACAAGTGCTATTATCCCATAAACCTGCCGGTCCCCAAATGCGGGACAAGGCTGCTCCTGGACATTACGATTCACCGTATGGGAACAGACGATCCGGACTCCGAGGCGCTTCCGGGCACTTATACATTGGAATATACAACTGAACCTTGGTATGAGACGGACACTATGGTGGAAACATTCTAGAATCATTGCAGCAGTACTTATTGCGCTATTATCATGCACCGGGAAAACAGGGCCGGCGGAACGTCTCCAAACATCATTCTGTCTGCATAGTCCGTTTTATTTCAAATCCGCCGACCCTGATCCGGTGCTTATTACGGACTACAACATCCTCATATACAATTGTTTCGGAATGCTGGAAGAATCGGCTTTCGTCCCTGAGAGGGAGATGGCCGCAGGCGCCGTTTTCAAAATCACGCTCCTTGCGGGAGGTGATTATACGGTGCTTGTGGCTGCCAATCTTGGATATGAGCTGGCCGCGCCGCCCGGCCTGGAGGATGCGCTGCAGATTACGCACTTCCTGGCCTATCCGGACGAATACTCCCACGGGATGCCCATGGCGGTCGTGAAGGAGCATGTTCCTGCCGGAGGAACTGTGGACGTGCGCCTGGAAAGGCTTATGGCGGCTATAGACATCGGCCTTGACAAAAGCCTCCTGGACCCGGACGTGCAGATGACTCCGGTGGAGGTGCGGATAGGGAAGTGTCCGTCGGCGGCAAGGCTGTTCGGCCACGGGAAGGCGGAGCGCTTCTTTACCAACGGATTCGTGCGCACGGGGCGGGAACTGGACGATCTGAATCGCGGAGGTACCGTGAGGCTGTATATGCTGGAGAACCTTTCTGGGGAGAATCCGTCGTCCTACATAGAAATAAAAACGGCTTACCATGGCACAAGTGGCCACAGTAAGCCGGGAGAATACCTTGTTTACCGCTTTTTCCTTGGCGGAGAAGGTTCTTTCGACATTGCCCGGAACACCCTCTACAGCATTGTGGTGCGGCCCGTTGGGGACGGCCTGTCCTGTGAGGACGGCTGGAGGGTGGATCGGGGAGGCCTTGACTAGCCTCCGAAATTGTCGAAGAGGATGCTCTCCGGTTCTACGCCAAGGGAGTCCAGAAGGTCGCAGACACACTTTGTCATCATGGGCGGGCCGCACATGAAGTACTTGATGTCTTCGGGGGCTTCGTGGTCCTTGAGGTAGGTTTCGTTCATCACGTTGTGAACGAATCCGGGAGTGTACTTTACGCCTGCCGCATCCGCTGCCGGGTCTGGACGGTCAAGGGCAAGATGGAAGTGGAAGTTGGGGAAATCCTTTTCTATTTCCGCGAAATCTTCCAGGTAGAAGGCTTCCACAAGGGCGCGTGCGCCGTAGAAGAAGTGAACTTCCCTCTTGGTCTTGAGCGTTTTGAAAAGGTGCATAATGTGGCTGCGGAGAGGTGCCATACCGGCGCCGCCGCCCACGAAGACGTACTCCTGTGAGTCAGGATCGTCCTTGGGGAGGAGGAACTCTCCGTAAGGGCCGCTTATCATCACTTTGTCCCCGGGCTTGCGGGAGAAGACGTAGGTGGAGGCTATTCCCGGAGGAACGCCTGGCACGAACTTGAAGACGCCCTTGGGCTGGGTGCGGTCGAACGGGGGAGTTGCGATACGCACGTTGAGCTTGATGAGGTCTTTCTCTGCGGGATAGCTGGCCATGGAGTATGCCCTGATGGTGGGAACGGTGTTCTTGAACTTCAGGGAAGTGATGCCGTACTTGTCCCAATCGCCTTTGTAGATGTCGGCCACGCCCATATCGGCAAAATCCGCCTCATACTCAGGAATGTCTATCTGGATGTACTCGCCGGACTTAAAGTCGATGTGCTCGCCTTCCGGGAGACGGACGGTGAATTCCTTGATGAAGGTGGCCACGTTGTCGTTGGAGATGACCTCGCATTCCAGTTTCTTCACACTGAGGGCGCTTTCCGGAACGGCAATGGAGATGTTGTCCTTTACCTTTACCTGGCAGCCAAGGCGCCATCCTTCCTTGATCTGTTTGCGGGAGAAGAAGCCCGTTTCAGTGGGGAGGATGGTTCCGCCGCCTTCCAGTACCTGGAGCTTGCATTGGCCGCAGTTGGCCTTGCCGCCGCAGGCGGAGGGGAGGAAGATGCCATGGTCCGCAAGGGTGTGCATGACGTCTCCGCCGGGGGTGACGTCAAGTTCCTTGGTGCCGTCGTTGATGTTGATCTTGACTGTGCCCGAGGGCGTTACCGCCGCCTTGATTATAAGGAGGAGGGCCACCAGGACCAGCGTTACCACTACGATGACTGCAATTGCAGTGAGAATTGTATTACCCATTGTGCAGTCCTCCTATAGCGCTATTCCCATGAAGGTCATGAAGGCGATGCCCATTAGACCCACGGTGATGAATGTTATGCCAAGACCCTTGAGGGCGTCAGGAACGTTGGAGTAGCTCATCTTCTCGCGGATGGCTGCAAGTGAGACTATGGCAAGGAACCAGCCAAGGCCGGAACCAAGCGAATAGACGGTTGCCTGGCCAATGTTCACGAAGTCTTTCTGCTGCATGAACAGGGAACCGCCCAGGATGGCGCAGTTAACTGCAATCAGGGGCAGGAAGATACCCAGCGAGGAGTAGAGTTCCGGAGAGAATTTCTCCACCACCATTTCCACTATCTGGACTATTGCCGCTATGACGGCGATGAAGACGATGAAGCTCAGGAAGCTCAGGTCTACGCCTTCTATGAGGGCGTCCGGAGCCAGCACGTAGCGGTTTAGGAGATAGTTTACAGGAAGGGTGATGAGTAGCACCGCAATCACGGCCAGACCAAGGCCTGCGGCCGTTTTTACGTTCTTTGATACTGCCAGGAAAGAGCACATTCCCAGGAAGTATGCGAATATCATGTTGTCCACGAAGATGGACTTGACGAATAAGCTTACAGTTTCCATAGTGCGTGCGTTTTACTTTTCCTGAAGATCTTTCTGGATGCTGCGTTGTACCCACACTATGCATCCCAGGAGGATGAGTGCGAACGGCGGCAGGATGACCAGGTTGTTGGGAACGTAACCGAAGCGGTTGAGGATATCGATGCCGAACAGGGTTCCGCTGCCAAGGAGCTCACGGAAGAAGGCGACGATGATGAGGATGAGTCCGTAGCCGGCGCCGTTGGCCACACCGTCAAGGAACGACGGCCAGGGCTTGTTTCCAAGTGCGAAAGCCTCAATGCGGCCCATCACTATACAGTTGGTAATGATGAGGCCGATGTAGACGCTTAGCTGCTTGTCAATGGCGTAGGTGGCTTCGAAGCTCTTTAGGACCTGGTCCACCAGGATAACCATCATGGCCACCACAACCAGCTGGACGATGATACGTACACGGCCGGGAATGGTGTTCCGGAGGAGAGACAGGATAAGGCTGGAGATGCCGCAGACCACAATGACGGAGAGGGTCATGACCAGCGCACCCTTGAGGGTGACCGTAACCGCCAGGGAAGAGCAGATGCCCAGCACCAGGACGGTAATGGGATTGCCCTTGAAAATGGGGTTCAGAATGGTTTCTTTCAGTTTAGCATCCATATCTTATTCCTCCTCACATTTATTGTGTTCACAATTGCCTTCACATTCTCCTTCGTGATTATGCTCATGCTTTCCACAGCACTCGTGCTGAGGGGCATTTGCACCGAAGTATTTTGCATAGGCTGAAAGCCAGGTGTCGATGGCGGCGTCAAGGCCCTTGGAGGTCATGGTTGCGCCGGAGATGGCGTCTATCTGGCCGCCCTTGGAGATGTCCACTACGTTTTCATCAGCAAAATTGGCGGTTTTCCCTACGAACTGGGCCTGGAAGGAAGGATCGTCCTTGATCTTGGCGCCAAGGCCGGCGGTTTCGGACTCGTGGTCGAAGTATGCGCCGCCCATGGTGGAATTGTCCGCCTCGAAGGAGATGTAGCCCCAGATGGGACCCCACAGGCCGGCTCCGTAGATGGGAACAACGGTGCGGCCGTTCTTGAAGATGAATACGGGGAGTTCGGGTTCGCCGGTTTTGTTGGCTCCGCCCTTGATGTTGTAGTTCTGGCGCTTGAGGGGCTTGGGGCCGTAGACCTCTATGCCTTCGAGTTCCTTCACCACATTGCCGTCCAGGTCTATGACGAATGCCTTGGAGATTTCCTCCGCGTACTTGTCAAGCTTCTGGGTGTTGGAGAGTTTGTCCAGGTCCGCCTTGGAGCCATACTGCGCCGCCGTGAGCATCTGGGAGATGGTTTCCGCCTTTTCGTTGGCGTCCTGCCTGCTCTTGAGGCTCTGGGAGACGAAGGCTAGGAGCGCGGCCACTACTACCACTATGAGAGTGGTGTAGATAACAGTGTAAAGATTGTTATTTGTATTCATGGCTGCACTGTTTAGGCGTTAAGGACTTTCTTTGCACGGCGGTTTACCGCAGACGTAACAACGCAGTGGTCGATGAGCGGTGCAAAGGTGTTCATCAGAAGGATGGCCAGCATCATGCCCTCCATGTATCCGGGGTTCCAGAGGCGTACCACAACTGCCAGGGCGCCCACCAGGAAGCCGTAGATCCACTTGCCGGTCTCTGTCTGAGCGGCGGTGACTGGGTCAGTGGCCATGAAGACGGAACCGAAGAGGAAGCCGCCCATCACAATCTGGTAGTAGCAGGGGAGTTCAGTTGCTCCGGCAAGCTGGCCCAGCCAACCTACCAGGAGGCCGCCGGCCACGCTGGAGACCATAATCTTCCAGGAGGCTACGCCCGTCCAGACAAGAAGGATGGCTCCCAGGAGGATTGCCACCACGCAGGTTTCACCGGTGCTGCCGGGGATGAAGCCCCAGAACATGTCCATGAAGGAATACTGGGTGCCAAGTGCATCCAGACCGCCTTCGTGGGCAATTGCCAGAGGCGTTGCGGCGGAGATAGCATCCACGTCCTTGAGCGCGCCAACCCAGGTCTTGGATACCCAGACGTTGGATCCGGACATGCTTGAAGGATAGGAGAAGAACAGGAAAGCACGTGCAACCAGCGCGGGGTTCCAAATGTTCATACCGGTGCCACCGAACACTTCTTTCACGAAGATTACGGAGAATGCAGTGGCGAGTGCCAGCATCCACAGCGGAACGTCCACGGGGACGATGAGAGGGATCAGGAAGCCGGTTACGAGGTAACCCTCGTTAACCTCCTCTTCGCGGATCTGGGAGCTTGCAAACTCAATTGCAAGGCCCACCACGTAGGAAACCACAAACAGAGGGAGCATCCTGAGAAGGCCGTACCAGAACATATGCCAGAAGTTCCAGTCAAGGCCGTAGAGGTTGGAGGTCTGGAGGCCCACGTTGTACATGCCGAACAGAGCGGCGGGCACAAGGGCGATGACCACCATGATCATGACGCGCTTAAGGTCAATTCCGTCACGCACGTGTGCGCCCTTTGCCGTTACGGTGCCGGGAACGCGCAGGAAGGTATCGAAGGCGTCGATGGAAGAATGCAGCCAGTATAGCTTGCCGCCTTTTTCAAAAAGGCCAGGTTTCTTTTCGTCTGCCATAGCTTATGCCATTTCTTTGATCATGAGGTCAATACCCTTTTGGATAATGGCCTGGATCTCGTTCTTGGAGGGGTCAACGTAGTCGCACAGGGCGAGGTCTTCCGGAAGGACTTCGTAGATACCGAACTTTTCCATCTTTTCGATGTCCCCGGCAAGGCAGGCCTTGATGAGGTAGATGGGGAAGATGTCCATGGGGGTGACATCCTCAAAGCACTTGGTTTCCACAAAGGCGCGGGGACCGCCGTGGAGGTTGGTGTCCATATCGTACTTCTTGCCCGGGGTGAGCCAGGAGAAGTAGCACCAGGACGTGCTGTGTACCTTGGGGCGGAAGGGCTTTGCCCAGCCGAACCACTCTCTTTCATATCCTTCGCGGAGAAGGGTGAGCTGGCTGTGGAAGAAACCCAGATAGCCGTCCTTGCCAAGGTTTTCTCCGGTGAGGGCGTTTCCGCCTACCACGCGGACGTCCGGCATAACGTGGACCAGTTGCTCCACGGGAGTGCCGGGGAGGCAGGTAACGTAGCCAAGGTGTGTTGCCGACGGGCCGGTGACCGCCACCTTGCGGGTGAGGTCAAGCTTTCCGGTGCGGAACAGGCGGCCTATGGCTGCAAGCAGGACGGGATCTACCGTCCAGACCACGTCTCCCTTCATGATGGGGGATATGTGGCTTATCTGGACGCCCACGTTTCCTGCGGGGTGAGGACCCTCTACGGTATGCAGGACGGCGTTTTCTACCTTGTGGAAAGGTGAGCTGGACCATACCTTTGCATTCACGCAGATGTGGACGGGAGCGAATTTTGCCAGTGCGTCCACCGCGGCCTGGATGTCTTCCAGGGAGTCCTTGAGGGTGAATTCAGTGTCCGGAGCCAGGGGGGCTGTGCTGAAGCTGGAGATGAAAATTGCCTTGGGGGTGGTTTCCAGTCCGGCCAGGACGCCATACGGGCGCTGGACGATTGCCGGCCACAGACCACTGTTCAGGAGGATGCTCTTCACCTGGTCTGCGGTGTCCGGGACTCCGACGGGGAAGGAGGCGTACTCCATTTCCTTTCCGGGTTCCACAAGTACGGCCAGCAACTTTCTCTTTTCTCCCCTGACGATTCCCTTGACCGTGCCGCTGACGGGCGAGGTCAGGAGAATTGCCGGGATCTGTTTGTGGCACATGAGGGGCGATCCGGCCAGGACGGGGTCTCCTTCCTTTACGAGGAGTTTGGGTACGAAGCCCTTGAAATCCGTAGGTTTGACGGCTACCACGTCCGGCCTTACAACCTTCATTACCACGGGCTCAGCGGTTCCTGCGAGGGGAACGTTGAGGCCCTTTTTTAGTACGAGATTGTTGGACATTATAAATATAGGTTTTTGAGTATTTCTTATATACTTTGCGAATATACGGATTTTTTTGTTAAATTTGTCTGCTTTTTTATACGAAATTGACCACTTTAAAACTAATATGAAAAAACTTTTACTGACTGCTATTGCAATAATCGCTTCGGGCTCCGTGCTCGTTCTCTCCGCACAGGAAGAAAAGGAAATGAAGACCGGCTGGAGCTTCGGCGTACTGCCCACGGCAACGTACTCCGTGGATAACGGCTTCCAGGCAGGTGCCTTCGGAGACATCTATTACTACGGTGACGGTAAAACATATCCGGATCCCCTCCACAAGATAAGCTGGGAAGGCTCCTATTTCACCCACAGCCACCGTATGCGCCTTTACCTGGCATATGACTCCAAGTATCTGATTCCCAACATGCGCGTGAATGCCTCCATTACCTACATGACAGATCCTCTGTACAGCATGTGGGGCTTCAACGGCGCAGCCGCTACTCAGGGTACGCAGAATTATTATGGAGACAATTATGTTTGGGGAAACAGGGATATGGTCGTTCCCCTCACAGACAAAAACGTGAACTATTACGGCATGAGCCGCAACATGCTCCGTATCCTTGCCAATTTCCAGGGCCGCCTCACGGACAACCTCAACTGGGCCGCCGGCATGAACTTCTGGAACTGGAAGATTGGAGACATGAAGGACAACGGTGTGAAGGATGGTGACAATACAAAATACTACAGCACCGATGCCACCCTTTACAAATTCCTGGTTAATAACAACGTAATCACGGAAGCTGAAAAGGACGGCGGTTCCGCACTGGAGATCAACGCCGGTCTGGTTTACGATACCCGTGACATGGAAGCCGCTCCTAACAGCGGTATCTGGGCAGAAGCATATCTCAACGGAAACGTAATCGGTCAGCAGTATCTCAAGGCCTGCGTCTATTTCCGCAACTACATTTCCATCCCTCTGGACTTCATTCCCGCAGGACGCCCCGTCTTTGCATATCGTCTTGCATGGCAGCACACCATTGCAGGTGAAACTCCCATCTACATGATCCAGAACAACCCTCTTCTTGTTCAGCGTAACATGATTTCCGAGGGCTTCGGTTCCAGCAACACCATCCGCGGTCTCCGTGAGAACAGAATCCTTGCCGAGGGCATGGCCTGGGCTAACACTGAACTCCGTATCAAGCTTGTGAAGTTCACACTTGCAAACCAGTACTTCTATGTTGCAGTGAATCCGTTCTTTGATGCAGGTATCATCACCAAGCCTTACAAGGCCGATGCACTTGCCGCCGTTGACGCTCTTGACGGCAAAACCGACGGAAAGGTATACGATCCCATATTCAACACGCTTACTAAGAGCACTGATCCTATCTACGACGCCAACAAGGTAAAGACTCTTATCTACAGCGGCGGTGCCGGCCTCAAGATTGCCATGAACCAGAACTTCATCGTTTCCGCAGACTTCGCAAGGTGCTTCACCGAAGGCATGGACGCAGGTCTCTGGATTGGCATCGGCATCAACTACCAGTTCTAGAAAAAACTTGCTTTTTATAGCGGTCCGCCACTTGCGCGGGCCGTTTTTTTTTGCTACTTTCGCAGAGAGTAAACGTTGGGTTATGAGTGAGATTTTGAAAGATCTGAATCCGGAACAGCAGAAGGCTGTTACGTGTCTGGAGGGGCCGATGCTCATAGTGGCGGGGGCAGGTTCGGGTAAAACCCGGGTACTTACATCCAGGATTGCATATCTTATAGAGAACGGGGTGGCTCCTGAGCGCATCCTGGCACTTACTTTTACCAAGAAGGCGGCAGGGGAGATGAAGGACCGCATAGCCGATATGGTTGGCCCCCGTCAGGCCAGAAAGATCTGGATGGGTACGTTTCACTCAATCTTCATCAGGTTTCTCCGTGAGTACTCCGAATGGCTGGGCTTTCCCCAGACATTTACCATATACGATACCACGGACTCTACCAACGCCATAAAAGGCGTAATAAAGCAGCTTGGTCTGGACGACAAACTGTACAAGCCCAAGGAGGTCCTCTCACGTATTTCCCGCGCAAAGAACGCCTTGGTAACCCCCACGCCGTATATGAACGGCACCGGAGGCTACAGGGAGGACGACCGCATCCACAAGAAGCCGGAAATCTACAGGGTATACTCTGAATACTGCCGCGTGTGCAAGCAGTCCGGAGTGATGGATTTCGATGACATCCTCCTGTATATGAACATCCTCCTCAGGGGCAACCAGGAGGCTCTGGAGGCCATATCGGCCCGCTTTGACCACATCCTTGTGGACGAGTACCAGGACACAAACATGGCCCAGTACGTGATACTCAAGAAACTCAGCGCACGCCACCGCAACCTGTGCGTAGTGGGGGACGATTCGCAGAGCATCTATGGCTTCCGCGGCGCGGAAATCCAGAATATCCTGAGCTTCTCCACGGATTTCCCTGAGGCAAAGACCTTCCGCCTGGAAAGGAACTACCGCTCCACCCAGAATATAGTAAACGCTGCCAATACCGTCATCGCCAGAAACGAGGGTCGAATCCCCAAGCAGTGTGTCTCCATGGGCGAGACCGGTGAACCAATCCATGTGGTAAGCTCTTATACTGAGCAGGAAGAAGCCATGCAGATTGCATCGGCTATTCTCTCCAGAATGCGCATGGAACATGCAGAGTATGAGGATTTTGCAATCCTGTATCGCACCAACTCCCAGTCCCGTGCGCTGGAAGAGCAGCTCCGTCGCCGCAACATTCCCTACATGATTTATTCCGGCAACTCCTTCTTCGAGAGGGCGGAGGTCAAGGATATGATGGCCTACTTCAAGCTTGCCGTGAATATTAATGACGATGAAGCCTTCCGCCGTGTAGTGAACAAACCCGCCCGTGGAATAGGTGACACTTCCCTGAATGCCCTTGCCGCGGCAGCTCAGGAGAACTCCCTGTCGCTTTTCAAGGCGGCTGCTCTTGATAATCTTGAAAGTTACGGTCTCAAGGGCGCCGCAGTTGCCAAAATACGGGCTTTCTGTAACCTTATACTAAACTCAGGTGCCGCAGAAGGCACGGCCTACGATGCCGCCATGACCCTTGCATCGGAATCCGGCCTATACCTCTTCTATAAGGCAGATACCTCCATAGAAGGCCAGTCCCGCTTTGCCAATGTGCAGGAACTCCTGGACAGTGTGAAGGCATATGAAGAAGAGGTCCAGGGCAATTATGTGAACGCCCTCGTGGAAGACGGCGTAGTTCAGGACGCCACTGAAGTTCCTGAGGCCGATATCCCCAAAGTCACCCTCGGGGAGTATCTGGAAAACGTTTCCCTCCTTTCCAGCGTGGATGTTTCGGAGGACGAGACCCGCAACCGCGTGGCCCTCATGACAGTGCATTCCGCAAAGGGACTGGAATTCCCATACGTGTTTGTGGCCGGTATGGAAGAGAATCTGTTCCCCTCCGGAGGCTGGCTTCTCACTCCCAAGGACCTTGAAGAGGAACGCAGGCTGTTCTATGTAGCCCTAACCAGAGCCAAGAAGGCCGTAGGAGTTTCCTTTGCCAAAACCCGCATGCGTAACGGCAAGCATGAGAGCAACGCCCCCAGCCGCTTCCTCAGGGAGATAGCTCCACAATACCTGGACAAGCCCCTTCGCAGGGAGGACTTCATGACATCGGGCGGTATGGACGATAACTTCTCTGACGAAAGAAATGCTTTCGCACGGCCTTCAGCTCCGCGTGGATTTATTTTTTCGGACGGTGCCGAAAAAACCAAATCCCCGCTTCGCCCTTCTTTCACCACCCAGCGCACATCCTCACCTTCGGTTTCAGCAAAGCCCACATTTGCCCCCAGGCCTGAAATCATTGACGCCAACTTCCAGCCGGCTCCCATGTCTTCATTCAAGGTAGGGGACCGCATAGAGCACAACCGCTTCGGAGCGGGACAGGTGCTTGAGATAAGCGGAAAAATCCCCGAACTGAAGGCGAAGATCCACTTCGATCAGTACGGGGATAAACTGCTGCTTCTGAAATTCGCGAAGCTGCGTCACATTTAGGTTTACATACCCTTTACCTTTGCAAGGAAGTTACGTACGTGCTCCTCATACTCCTTGGGGTACTTGACGTATGAATTGGCATGTACCGCACCGGGGGTGACCCACATTTCCTTGTAGCCGTTTACCTTGGCGTCGTAGTTCTTCTGGAGGTGGCTGAAGGGAACGAAGTCGTCTGCATCGCCGTGGATGAACAGCATGGGAACGGTGCTCTTTGCAAGCTGCTTCACTGACGATGCTTCCTTGAATCCCCAGCCATAGCGGCTGCGGCAGACAATGCTGGCGCTGTTGAGGATAGGGAAGGGAGGAAGGTGGAAACTGTCCTTGAGGTTGACGGCGAACTGGTCCCAGACGGAGCTGTAGCCGCAGTCTTCCACGACAGCCTTGATATAAGGAGGAAGAGGATCGCCGCTTGCCATCATAACGGTGGCGGCACCCATGGATACGCCGTGGAGGACGGTGAAATCGTTCTTGAACAGCTTGTAGGCCTCTTCTGCCCATTTTTCAACATCAAGGCGGTCGAACCAGCCCATCTGTATGGCATCGCCCTCAGAGTAGCCGTGATACTGGAGGTCAGGAACCATTACGTTGTAGTTGAGGCGGTCCCTGTACATGCGTACCAGGTAGAGGAAAACATAGTGGTTGTCTCCGTATCCGTGAACAACGACGGCGGTGCCCTGTGCATTCTTGGGATCCTTGGCGGGGGCATATACGGCATGAATCTTTTTGTCGTTATGACCAGTGATGGTCATGTCCTTCATTATGCCCTGGGCTTTGAGGCCGTCGTACCAGGCCACAGTGCCGGCTTCAAGTGAATCAGCCTTGTGGCGGGTCCTTTCAATGTCATCCACTCCGTGTGGGTTGGTCACGAGGGCATAGTTGCACATGTACTTGCCGGCGAGGCAACTGGAAGCGGAAATTGCTATGGCGGCTATAGCTGCCATGCGGAATAATTTTTTCATATTGTGGTTATTAGTGATTAGCAATCATAGAATTTGTCCACAAGCTTTTTCATTAGCTCCTTGTCATGGTTGGCGGCCTCGTGGAGGTTTGCATCGTCAAAGCTGCGGAGGGCCTTCATAATGCCGTCTATCATCTTGGGACGGAAGACATCGGCAGCCTCGTAGACCTTGCGTACCTCTTCCAGGGCGTCGGCAGACTCTGCGCAGCAGGTGGGAAGCTGCTTGAGGGTGGCCAGTTTGGCGGCGCTTTCCGCCTTGTGGATATCCATGTCCACATACTTCTCTTTGGCAATTGCAAGTGCCTTGTCCTCAGGCATTTCCAGGCCTATGCGGCAGGCGGTGCAAAGGCCGGCCATGAGCTGGTATGTGTCTGCGGAGCAGTCCGGGGAACGCATCTCGAAGGTCTGCTTGAGTGTGGTGTCGCGCGGAACGGACTTCTCTATGGGATTGGTCTTTGCGCAGAGGTCTACGCCGGAGGTCCAGCCCAGAGGTACACGGACCAGGGCGCTGCGGTTGCAGTCTCCCCAGCAAACGTTGGTGGGGGCTTCCTGATGGGGCACCAGGCGGAAGTATGAAGTGGGATTCTTGTTGCCGAATGCCGTTATGGACGGGGCCATTTCCATGAGACCTGCTATTGCGCGGAGAGCATAATTGGAGAGCTTGCCGTCCGGGCCCAGGGTGGCGTTACGGCCATCCTTCATAAGGCGCATGTGGATATGCATGCCGCTGCCAGCCTTGCCGACGGTAATCTTGGGAGCGAAGCTGACGTCCAGGCCTCTCTTGTATGCCAGGTTACGGATAACCCATTTTGCCAGTACAAGCTGGTCTGCGGCCGTTTCCACGGGGCAGGGAAGGAACTCTATCTCGTTCTGCTCCCAGATTTCGCCGTCAAGGGTGAAGTTGCCAACCTCGGAGTGGCCGTACTTGATCTGGCCGCCGGTTTCCGCCACGTGAAGCATGCACTCACGGCGGAAATCGTTCATCTTGGCGAAGGGTTCGCTCTCATGGTAGCCTTTCTGGTCCGTAGCAGGGAACAGCGTTTCCGCCTTCTTGACCACGTAGTATTCCAGTTCTCCCATGGCCTCAAACTGAAGGCCGGTGGATTCCTCGAAGGCTTTCTCCGCCCTCATGAGGGTGGCGTGGGGCGAGCAGTCGAACTCACGGCCGTTCTTGTCGTAATAGCTACACAGGAGGCAGAGCGTGGGCTCTT
Organism: uncultured Bacteroidales bacterium; assembly: GCA_946406275.1. The sequence continues at coordinate 19,704 of CAMJJZ010000013.1, forward strand.
CCTGGAACGGATCCATGAATGCCGTCCTGTAGCGCGGGAGTACGTAAAGGTCACTGTTGCCGGCCTCTATGAAGGAGGGGAACAGACTGGAGCCGTCCACGCGTTCTCCTTCTATGAGTACGGTTTCAATATACTCAAGGTTGTTTACGGTAAAATTTAGGGTTTTGATACGGCCGTCTTCCGCGGGGTACATGAAGTCCACCATGCGTACGCCGTTTTCCGTAATGTAGCGGAGGATGTCTTCTCTGGTGAATTCCTCCGGGCGTTTCCCCAGGTATGCTACTACCTTGTTGGGATTCAGTGCAATCTGTTTGTCCATAGTTCTATAGTTCTAGTGCGAAAACACTCCCCTGTGGGGTTGAGGGGAGTGTTCTGTGAGCGAGATACGAGTCTCGAACTCGCGACCTTCGGCTTGGGAAGCCAACGCTCTACCAACTGAGCTAATCTCGCATAAAGCATACAAATATACAATTATTTTCCGATAAAATGCCTATCTTTGTAAAAAAGATAGAAGCAATGGCAGTACAGAAACCGTCAATTCCCAAGGGTACCAGAGACTTTGGCCAGAAAGAGATGGCCAGGCGCAATTATATATTCGACACAATACGCAGCGTCTTCCGCACATACGGGTATCAGCAGATAGAGACTCCCGCCATGGAGAACCTCTCCACCCTGCTTGGAAAGTACGGTGAGGAAGGAGACAAGCTCCTTTTCCGCATCCTCAATTCCGGCGACGCCTTTGCCGATGTGGATTTCGATAAGCCCCTTGCTTCCCAGGTCTGCGAAAAAGGCCTCAGGTATGACCTCACGGTCCCGTTCGCCCGTTACGTGGTCCAGCACCAGAACGATATTTCCTTCCCCTTCAAGCGTTTCCAGATACAGCCCGTCTGGAGGGCGGACCGCCCCCAGAAAGGCCGCTACCGTGAGTTCTACCAGTGCGACGTAGACGTTATCGGCAGTAAATCCCTCCTGAATGAGCTGGAACTTGTCCAGATGGTGGACACCGTTTTCGGCAAGCTCGGCGTCCGCGTGGGTATCAAGATAAACAACCGCAAGGTCCTCACGGGCTTTGCGGAAATTGCCGGCGCCCCGGACAAGGTTGTCGATATTACCGTCGCCATAGACAAACTGGACAAAATCGGCCTGGAAAATGTGGAGGAGGAGATGCGGGAAAAGGGCATCAGCGAAGAGGGCATCGCCGTCATCCGCCAGATCCTTTCCCTCAGCGGCAACGTCCCGGAAAAGGTTGCCTCTATGCGCGGTCTTTTCCAGGGCGGAAGCGCCTCCGGAGTCACCTCAGAGGCCGGTCTCAAGGGCCTGGAGGAACTGGAGGAACTGTTCGGCTTAATCGGCACTGCAGGTATTAAGGCCGATGTTGACCTGGACCTCTCCCTTGCCCGCGGACTCAACTACTACACCGGCGCCATCTTCGAGGTCAAGGCCCTGGACTGGGCTATTGGCAGCATCTGCGGCGGCGGCCGTTACGACAACCTCACCGGCATCTTCGGCCTCCCGGACATGTCCGGCGTGGGCATCTCCTTCGGCGCAGACCGCATCTACGACGTCCTGGAAGGCCTGAACCTCTTCCCGGCCGCCCTGGAGCAGGCCACAACCCTCCTCTTCGCCGTTATGGGTGCCGATGAAATGCGCTACGTAATTCCCGTAGCTCATGCTCTCCGCGAAGCCGGCGTAGCCGTGGAAATCTATCCGGAGCCCTCCAAACTCCGCAAACAGTTCGAGTACGCGGAAAAGCGCGCCATCCCCTTCATTTCCATCAACGGCTCCACTGAAATGGAAGCCGGCACGGTGAACCTCAAAAACCTGGTCACCGGTTCCCAGCAGGCCTTCCCGGCCTCCGACGTAGCAGGCATGCTTGCCTTCCTGGGGTAATCCTGTCTATGAAAAAATATCTCCTGTTTACCCTTTCCCTGGCCATTAGCGCCTGCGGAGCCTTCACCAGTCCCTTTCCCGAGGGGGCCGGCCTGTTTGATCTTGTCACCGGCGAAGAACTCTCTCCTGCCAAGGCTGCCAAGGCCACGGCGGTGTACGGCACGGTCCAGGATCGTCTTTGGGATAGCGACCAGTCCTACAGTTTCGTGCGCATAAAGGCCGATGCCTTCCAGCTGGACGTGGTGTGTGCGGAGGGAGATGAGGCCGACAGCCTTAGCGCTCTTTGCCTCAAGCACGGCTCGGTGGCGGGCATCAACGGTAGCTATTTCAACATGAAGGATCTCACCCATGTCACCTACGTGAAGGACGACGGCTTTGTGGTAGGGCAGACCACCCGGGATGAGGTTTTCCGCACCAACGGTTCAGTGCTCATAGGTCAGGAAGGCTTTGTGATTGATGCTGCCGAGGCCGATACTACATGGACCGGCGGGGAAACCTGGCGGGAAGCCATGGCCAGCGGCCCCATACTCATAGACGAGGGAAAAGTGATTGAGTATAAGGAAGGTATTCCCAAGTGGGAGGGTTTTTACGCCATGCGGCATCCCCGTTCAATGATAGGGACGGACCATCAAGGCTATCTGTGGCTGGTGGTTGTCGATGGCCGCTCCACGGGCTGCGCAGAAGGCATGTCCATCGCCGAACTCACGCAGTTGGCCTGCTCCCTGGGCCTTACTGACGCCCTTAACCTGGACGGCGGCGGTTCATCTACCCTCTGGGTTCTCCCCGCCGGAGTCATCAGCCACCCCTCCGACAACGGCTGCTTTGACAACCAAGGTCAGCGTATTATCCCCAACGCCCTGGTGATAAAACAGCAGTGATCCGGAGCTAGCGGTTTATAGATGCTTTACACCGATAAATCCATATTTATGGAAGGAGGTCGGAAAGAATGGACTCAAGGTCCGGGTGGGCTTCGTGGACCAGGATCTCCCCGGTCTGGCAGTCGATCAGAAAAACCCTCGGGATAAACTCGATGCCATAATCCTTATAAACTTTGCTGCCGCTACTGGCCAACACGTTGATCCAGTTCATCCCATTCTCCTCCACAAAAGATTTCCACTCCTTGGCCTTGGAATCCTGGGATATGCTGTAAATCTCCAGCCCCTTGTCATGATACTTGGCATAGACCTCCTTCAGCATGGGGATGGATTTCACGCAAGGAAGACACCAGGTGGCCCAAAAGTCCAGGACGACATAGCGGTTTGCCGGATTGTCTAAGACAGCGCTCAGGCGGACAGGGACGTCGTCCACATTCGGATACTCCATATCGATGTAACGCTGACCAACGAGATTGACCTCCTCTTCGAGGGCCTTATTCCTGCGTTCTGCCGCTTCCGCCCTGCGGATCAGTTTATTTTTCAAGGTCGAGATATACCGCTTATAGGTCTTGGCATGGTCCGGGGACAAACGGTCAATGGTTTCCGATGCCCGGGCGAGATCGTCCGGGTAATCGTCAGCATGTACCAAAGCCAGGAGATTCGTCCGTTCATCACCGATCGCATCTTCCCAAAGAGCCTCCCGGGCTTCAGGATCCGCCGTCAGAATCTTATGGAAAGCGTCATTCAGGACCGTTCCTGTCGCCCCCGTGCCCATGTCAAGCTCATCTTCGGCATGGACATCAACGATGATGGTGCCGGCCTCCAGGAAGAAATCTTTCAGCTGGCCCCCGTCATACGGATTGGCAAATACATCGTCGGGATTCTTGGCATACAGATATACGTGGGTTGGAGCCGCGATCCTGGGATGAAATTCGAAGGTCCCATTCTCGACCGTAGTAGTAGAAATGGTCTTCCATTTGTTCCACTCGTCCTGCAAAACGAGTTCAGCCCCGTCCTTGACACCTTGGACGGTGCCTTTGACGGTACAGGATTCCATGTGGGGCTGACAGGCGCTGAAGCCGGTCA
>CAMJJZ010000014.1 GCA_946406275.1 uncultured Bacteroidales bacterium
AAGCCGCGCATTACCATCTCCGCCTTTACGGTGGGGTTGCGCTGGAGGCGCTGCACCGTTACCAGGTTGGAGAAGAACTGCGTCATCTCATGCAGCTCCGGGATACGGCTCTGGATGAAGATGGTTACTTTCTCTGGGTCCAATCCGCAAGAGAGGTAGTCCAAGGCTACCTCTATCACGTTCTGGCGAACTTTCTCCGGGTTGTCTGCATTGTCCGTGAGGGCCTGTACGTCCGCGATGAAAACGAACATCCGGTCATAATTGCCCTCGTTCTGGATGAGCACCCTGTTGCGAAGGGAGCCCACATAGTGGCCAAGATGCAGCTTGCCGGTGGGTCTGTCGCCGGTAAGTATTATTCTGCCCATTCTGTTAGATTATTCTGCGGGCTGTGCTTCTTCAAGGACGGGCTGTGCGGGAGCTGCTTCCGGCTCTTCCGGAGCTTTCACTACCTCGATAACACCGTTGGTTTCAGGAGCGGGTTCTGCTACCTCTACCACAACGCCGGCGGCCTCTGCCCTCTGGATTTCAAGGGCTTTTTCGGTCTCGTTGACAACGCGCTCAACAGTTTCTGCCTGCTCTGCAACCTGGGTTGCTGCGTAGTCTGCCTTTGCGGAAGCGACCTCTGCCTTTGCGGCGGCGGCCTCAGCAGCCTTCTGGGCCTTGATCAGCTCTTCCTGCTTGGCGGCGATGTCTTCCTGCTTCTTGACTTCCTTCTTGGCGTCTGCGACGTTCTTCTTGGCGGCGCTCACTTCCTTGTTGGCGGCAGCGACGTTCTTCTTGGCGGCGTCGATCTGCTTGTTGGCGTCTGCAACGGCTTTCTTGGAGAGCTTAACCTTTGCCTCTGCATCCTTGTAGTCCTTCTTTGCAAGGAGAAGGTCTGCCTGGAGGTCTTTGATGTCCTGCTCACCCTGCTGGATGGCGAGTTTGTCGTTGCTGTCAAGCTTGCCGTCGTCTACCTTGCGGGTCTTCTTCTCAAGCTTGAGGGCCTGCTTCTTGGCCTTGATCACGTTCTCTTTTGCCTTGAGAGCGTCCTTCATAACGCCGAGGGACTTCTTGCCCTGGTTGTACTGGGCCTGTGCCTCAACTACCTGCTGACGGAGGATGTCGATTTCTTTCTGGGAGTCGATGGCCTGCTGGTCTGCCTTGCGGACGGCGTCCTCAAGGGCTACCTGGTGCTCATCAACCTTCTGTTTTGCAGCCTCAATGGCTTCCTTGTTGGTCTGTGCCTGAGCGGAAAGAACAGTCACAAAAACAGCAATAGCGCTGAGAATCAAATTCTTAGTTTTCATATTAATAAGTTTTTGTTAGTTATTTTCCTTACGTTTAAGTTACAAAGTTAATAATTTTATTATTAATACAAAAGACAGACCAAAAACAAAAAAGCAGCCCGGAGGCTGCCTTAATGTGGTATGCGAGCTTACTGCTCGTCCGGGCCCTGGTCTTGAGGTCCCGGCTGGGGACCGCCCTGGAAAGGACCCTGAGGGCCGCCCTGGGGACCTCCGGCCTGCTGGCCGGCCTGGTACATCTTCTCGAATGCCTTGTTGAGGGCCTCTGAGTAGCGGTCGATGTCCGCGATGTTCTGGGCTTTCACAGCCTCCTTGAGGAGGTTGCAGTTCTGCTCAACTTCGCTCTTGATATCGGCAGGAACCTTGTCGCCGTTCTCCTTCAGGAACTTCTCTGCCTGGAAGGTAAGGGCGTCGGCCTGGTTGATCTTGTCGATGCGTTCCTTCTCTGCCTTATCTGCAGCCTCGTTGGCCTTGGCCTCGTCACGCATGCGCTGGATCTCTGCGTCTGACAGGCCGCTGGAGGCCTCGATGCGGATGTGCTGCTCCTTGCCGGTGGCCTTATCTACGGCGCTCACGTTAAGGATACCGTTGGCGTCGATATCGAAGGTAACCTCAATCTGAGGCACTCCGCGGGGTGCAGGGGCGATGCCGTCCAGATGGAAGATGCCAATCTGCTTGTTGTCCTTTGCCATGGGACGTTCTCCCTGAAGCACGCGGATCTCTACGCCGGGCTGGTTGTCTGCAGCCGTGGAGAAGATCTGGCTCTTCTTGGCGGGGATGGTGGTGTTGGACTCGATGAGCTTGGTCATCACGCCGCCCAGGGTCTCGATACCCAGGCTGAGCGGGGTAACGTCCAGAAGGAGGACGTCCTTCACGTCACCGGCCAGAACGCCGCCCTGGATGGATGCGCCGATAGCCACCACCTCGTCCGGGTTCACGCTCTTGTTGGGCTCCTTGCCGAAGAAGTTCTTCACGAGCTCCTGTACGTAAGGAATACGGGTGGAACCGCCAACCAGGAGGACCTCGTCAATGTCTGAAGGATTCAGGTGTGCATCGGCAAGAGCCTGGCGGCAAGGGCCGATGGAACGCTGGAAGAGGGCGTCTGAAAGCTGCTCGAACTTGGCCCTGGTGAGGGTCTTTGCAAGGTGCTTGGGAATGCCGTCCACAGGCATGATATAAGGGAGGTTGATTTCCGTGGAGGTCTGGCTGGACAGCTCTATCTTTGCCTTCTCTGCTGCTTCCTTAAGTCTCTGGAGGGCCATAGGATCCTTCTTGAGGTCTATGCCGCCGTTCTCTGCGGCGAACTCCTGGGCCAGCCAGTCTATGATCACCTGGTCGAAGTCGTCACCGCCAAGGTGTGTATCGCCGTTGGTGGAAAGGACCTCGAAAACGCCGTCACCAAGCTGGAGGATGGAGATATCGAAGGTACCGCCGCCAAGGTCATACACTGCTACCTTCATGTCCTTGTCTTTCTTGTCAAGGCCGTATGCAAGTGCGGCTGCGGTGGGCTCGTTGATGATACGCTTTACGTCAAGGCCTGCGATTCGGCCGGCCTCCTTGGTTGCCTGCCTCTGGGAGTCGGAGAAGTATGCAGGAACGGTGATAACGGCTTCCGTAACATCCTGACGGAGATACTCTTCCGCGGTTTTCTTCATCTTCTGGAGAATCATTGCGGAGATTTCCTGAGGAGTATAGAGCTTGCCGTTGATGTCTACCCTGGGGGTGTTGTTTTCACCGCGGGTCACCTTGTAGGGGACGCGGTTCACTTCCGTAGTCACCTGGTCATAGGTCTCACCCATGAAACGCTTGATGGAGAATACGGTGTTGTGAGGATTAGTAATGGCCTGGCGCTTTGCCGGGGAGCCTATCTTACGCTCTCCGCCTTCCGTGAATGCCACCACAGAGGGGGTGGTACGCTGGCCTTCATTGTTGATGATGACGGTGGGCTGGTTGCCCTCCATCACTGCGACGCAGGAATTGGTTGTTCCAAGGTCGATACCGATAATCTTACCCATAATATTGTGTTTTATTTGTTATACAAAATTTGGCGCCACCCACTCTTTGGGCGACGCCAGGTAAATTATCGAACTTCGTGCCAGTTGCCTTTTGCTGACAAAATGGCAGAAAAAGGGTGTCAGAAACGCCAGCCTACGGTGACCATTGCCTCCGCTATAGTGGACTGGATCCTGATTTCAGGGGTGAGGACGGCATCGTCGATGACCTTGTCCCAGTACAGGCTGGGATCCGGGGCGTAGTAATAATAATAAGGGATTATGTACTCGTCCGGGAGGAAGCGGAAGCGGAGAGAGCAATCGGCATAGAATGAACCTGTGGAGGAATACCCAAGGCCGAAGGAAACTATCTGCTTTGCATCCTCGGAACCGTCCTTGATGCCGGAGGTGATGTAGTTGTAACCGGTGCGGATTGCGATTCCGGGCATGGGCTTGAGCTCTACGCCAACCCTCAGGGAATGGGACATTCCAAGGATGGCCTTGATGTCCTGGTTCTGGCCGTCGAAGATGCTGTCGTCGTAGCCGCCGAACTCATCGCCAGTGGAGGCGCTGAAACGGGAGTGGGAGTAGTTTACGCCCTCGTAGTCCGCACTCAGGATGGCGAGGTTGCCAAAAGTAAACGCTGCGCCGAAGTTATAGCGGAAGGGATAAACCATGTCGTATCCCCAGTAATCTTCTGCAGAATTCACGGTCTCGCGGTTTACGCCGGCAAGGTTGGTCTGGCCGGAATAGCCGTACTTCTCCGTGATGTTCATCACAGTGGGCGTCTGGATGGCGCCGCCGAAGCGGATACCCTGAATGGGAACCCAGATGAAGCCCACCTTGGCATACAGTCCGGAGCCGTCAAGGACGAACCTGCGCTTCATGAGCGTGCTCTGGAAACGGGTTGTGGTGCCGTCGGAGAAGCTAATGGCGGGGAATTCCTCCTCAACCTCCGGGGCCTCCTCCCAGAATTCCAGCATATTGTAGTGGACCGATGTGATGCCCACGTTACCGCCCAGGAAGAACTTGTCGTCCCAGTTGGCGGAGAAGTTCATCACCCAGTCGTTCTTGTAGCCGGTGGTCTTGCGGCCATACTTCTGGTATACGGGGGCGGCCAGGCGGAAGTTGCCGTCATCGTCCAGAACCTCTGTGAGGGCGATGTATGCGCCGTCTGCACCCGTTACGCCGCTGATCATGCCGCTGCGATAGGCGGTCATGGCAATCCATGGCGGCATGCGGGAAAGGTCACCCACATAGTTCCAGGACTCGTTGGCCATGACGTTGGTTGAGAAACCGTCTGCGTACGACGCAAGGAAGGAGTCGAAGGAGTTGTTGGAGTTGACGCCCTCGCCTATCATACGGTGGGTGTAGTCTCCGATGGAATTCATCACGAAGCCCACTGACGTGCGCTTGAGGCCATGCCTGCGGCCGGTGTCGAAGTTAATGATCATGCCGGCGTTGGGCACTTTGAAGCGGGTGTAGGTGTTGCTCACCTGGTCTCCATAACCAACGGCCGATACGTCTCCCTCCGCGATGGTGCCTTCCGACCAGGTGTTTGCAATGCTGAGTCCGGACGTGAACATGAACTGCGAATAGGAGGCCACCGAGGAGCCGGCAGGGTTGATCCCTATTGTGCCGGGATCCCCGCCCAGGGCAGTGACTGCATTGCCCAGGGCTGCGCTGCGGGCAGTTCCGCCGTACTCATTCTGGGAGAAGAGATAGGCGTCCTGCCAGCCCTGGCCGAAGGCGCTTACCCCGGCCAGGAACAAAGGCAATATAATAAGGTACTTTTTCATATCCTGTAAGTTTTATCTGCGGCCGCCGCTGGAGTGGGAGCTGCTGGATGAAGAATGTGAAGATCCGGAAGAGTGGGACGATCCGCCGCCGGAATAAGATCCCGAGGAATGGGACGATCCGCCGGAGTAGCCACCGGAGCTCCTGGATGAAGAGCCGGAGGAGTGCGAGCTGCTGCTACTGCTGCTGGAACGATAGTTTCCGGAAGAGTAGCTGCCGGAACTCCTGGAGCTGGAGGAGCTGCTGCTGGAACGATAGCTGCCGGAAGAACTGCCGGAGCTGCGCGTACCGGAGCTACGGGTGCCGGAGCTGCTGTGGCTCACGGAGCCGGAACTGCTGCGGGAACCGGAGGAAGTGCCTCTGGATACGGAGCTTCCGGAAGAGCTGCGGCTCACGGAGCCGGAACTTGCGCGGGACGTTGTGCTGCCCACGGAAGAGCGGGATACGCTCCTGGCGCCGGACTTGGTGGATGTGCGGACCGATGTTCCTGCATAGGACGATCTGCCTACCGTTGAAGTGGGTGCCACGTTTGCGCGGGGTACCTGCACTGAAGAGGAACGGCTTGCGCCTATGCCTCTGGTGCCTCCGGTTGCACCGCCCCTGGTGGTGAAGTTACCGTCCCTGCGGCCAACGGCATCGGCCCTGGAGAATCCTCTGGGACGACGGGGTCCGCCATACCAGTAGTCTCCGTACCAGTGGTTGTGGTAGCCATAGCCATAATAGCCGTAGTAGCCGTAATAATGAGGCCTTCCATAGTACCATGAGTCATAGTACCAGGGATCCCAGTACCAGCTGTAGTAGCTGGGGGTATACCTGTGATACCAGTACCAGGAATCCCAGCGCCAGCGGTAGCTGTAGGGACCGTACCAGTAGTCATAGTACCAGGGATTGTAGAACCTTGAGTTGTAGTACCAAGGGCCGGACCATGCGTAATAGTACGGGCTGTAATACCAGGGCGTGTACCAGGAAGAGCCCCAGGTAATGTTCTCGAGGTTGTTTGAATTGAGTATGACAACCGAGTTGGCTGCAACTTGCACGGTATCGCCGTTGGCGATGATATATGCCGGGGAGGCCTTGCTCTCTGCGAGAAGGTTGTCTATCTCTCCGGCTTCCACTTCCGCACGGGCATTCTGTGCCACTACGCTTGAAGTGGCGTACAGGCCGTCATCGAAAGTCTGTTTCTGTAGTTGGTTTAGGGATGAGCACGACATGAAGGTCAGTGCTACCAACGTAAGGGCGGCAAATCTCTTTTTCATGATCAGTTCCTCCATATTATATAATTTTTCTGTATCTTTGTGCAATTATTATACCTTCAGACGCAAATTTAGAAAAAATTCGATATAACATGGCAAAAGAAGTGACGAAAAGGTCGGAAAACTACTCTCAGTGGTACAATGACCTTGTTGTGAAAGCAGATCTTGCGGAGCAGTCGGCAGTGCGCGGTTGCATGGTTATAAAGCCTTACGGATATGCAATTTGGGAAAAGATGCAGAGCATCCTGGACAAGATGTTCAAGGAGACCGGCGTAAAGAACGCCTACTTCCCCCTGTTCATCCCCAAGAGCTTCTTCTCCCGTGAGGCAGAGCACGTTGCGGGCTTCGCAAAGGAGTGCGCCGTGGTAACCCACCACAGGCTCATGACCGCCCCGGACGGCAACGGAATCGTGGTAGACCCTTCGGCAAAGCTTGAAGAGGAACTCATCGTCCGTCCCACTTCCGAGACCATTATCTGGAATACCTACAAGAACTGGATCCACTCCTGGAGGGATCTGCCGGTGCTTTGCAACCAGTGGTGCAACGTGGTAAGGTGGGAAATGAGAACCCGCCTGTTCCTCCGCACCGCAGAGTTCCTGTGGCAGGAAGGCCACACCGCCCACGCTACCGCAGAGGAGGCTGAGGCAGAGAAGCAGCGCATGGTGGACGTATACGCAAAGTTCGCCCGCGAGACCATGGCCCTTCCCGTTGTGGTTGGCCACAAGAGCCCCGGAGAGCGCTTTGCAGGCGCCCTGGACACCATGACCATAGAGGCCATGATGCAGGACGGCAAGGCCCTTCAGGCCGGCACCTCCCACTTCCTGGGTCAGAACTTCGCCAAGAGCTTCGACGTTACCTTTACTAATAAGGAAGGCAAGGACGAGTACGTCTGGGCAACCTCCTGGGGCGTTTCCACCCGTCTTATGGGCGCCCTCATCATGGCCCACGGAGACGACAACGGCCTGGTCCTCCCCCCTGCCCTGGCACCTATCCAGGTGGTCATGGTCCCCATCTACAAGAGCGACGAAGAGCACAACGCCGTACTGGACAAGATGTACGAGCTCAAGAAGGCTCTGGAAGCCAAGGGCCACAGTGTAGAGATAGACGACCGTGACACCCTCCGTCCCGGATTCAAGTTTGCGGAATGGGAGCTCAAGGGCGTTCCCGTACGCCTTGCCATGGGCCCCAGGGATATTGCAAACGGTACCGTGGAAGTATGCCGCAGGGACACCCTGGAGAAGATTTCGGAGCCTCTGGAAGGTCTGGAAGACCGCATCATCGGCCTTCTTGACGATATCCAGCAGAACATCTACAACAAGGCCCTGGCCTTCCGCGACGCCAGCATCCGCAAGGTGGATACCTGGGAGCAGTTCAAGGAAGAGATCGAAAAGGGCGGCTTCCTCCTCTGCCACTGGGACGGCACCGCGGAAACTGAGGCAAAGATCCAGGAAGAGACCAAGGCAACCATCCGCTGCATCCCCGTGGACAGCGCGGTCTGCATAGAAGAAGGCAAGTGCGTATACACAGGCAAGCCTTCACACCAGAGAGTTTTATTCGCAAGATCCTACTAATATGAAAAGAATCGTTGCTTTCACAGCCATACTGCTTGCAGGCGTCTGGAGCGCTCTTGCACAGGATGCCCAGTCTGCCGCAGCGGAAGCCGCAGCAGCCCTGAGCCAGGCAGAAGAAGTGCCCGTAGAGGCACCCAAGCCCAAGTATTGGACAAACACCGTCCAGACCAACATCAATTTTGGTCAGACCTACCTTTCACAGTGGGCGGCCGGCGGTTACAACACCGTCACCCTGGCCGGCAACGTTGACGCCAGCGCCAACTACGCCAAGGACAAGATGATCTGGAACAACCGCCTCCAGCTGGACTACGGCACACTGTATTCAGCGGACAAGCCAATCTACCAGAAGAACAAGGACCGCATCTACTTTGAGTCCAAGTGGGGCTATGAGACCCCCATCCAGCACTTGAGCTATTCCGCCAACTTTGACTTCAAGACTCAGTTCGGCGACAACTTCAAGTACGGCACACCTGTCTCTGACGGCACCACGGAGCCCACCAAGCAGGATTGGCTGGACGCCAGAACAATCCAGTCGGGCCTCTTCTCCCCCGCCTACATCAATCTGGGTCTTGGTCTCCTGTGGACTCCCAAGCCGTGGTTCTCACTGAACGTGGCACCTCTCACCGGAGGCGTGGTAGTGGTAAATAACGAAGCCCTCCGTGACAAGTACGGCATGGAAGGCACCGCTTTTGACGCAGAAGGCAAGGCAACCGCCTGGAAGTCCTATCGTCTTGAATTCGGTGCCCAGATCAAGGCCGACATGTCCTGGATCATCAACGACAACTTCACCTACAACACCCAGCTGGCCCTCTTCTACAACTACCTCACTCCCACGGTAGAACCCCGTATCACCTGGGACAACAAGGTGTTCTGGAAGCTCGCCAAGTACTTTGCCCTCACCGTCTCCACCAACATGATCTACGATCCTCTTGTGAAGGTTAAGGACACTGACGGTGACAATGTGGCGGACGTAAAGGGCGTTCAGTTCAAAGAGTATCTGGAGTTCGGTTTCACCTATACGTTCACACGCAAGCGCTAAGATGCTCCTGGTTGCAGTAAGCGGAGGCATAGACTCCATGTGTCTTGTGGAAAAGGTTCGCCTTGGCGGCGAGCCTTTTGCCGTTGCACACTGCAACTTCGGCCTCCGCGGTGCGGAAAGCGATGCGGACGAATCTCTGGTCCGCTCCTGGGCTGCCTCCAACGGCGTTTCATGCCACGTCAAGTCATTTGACACCGCCGCATACGCCGTGGAAAATAAAATCAGCATAGAGATGGCTGCCCGCCGGCTCCGCTACCACTGGTTCGGTGAACTCTGCAGGGAACACGGCTACTCCGCCGTGGCCGTGGCCCACAACGCCAACGACAACGCGGAAACCCTGATTCTCAACCTGCTTCGCGGCACGGGGCTCAAAGGCCTCCTTGGCATGAAGGCGGAAGGATTCATCCCGGATCCGGAGTTCTCAGATATCCCTCTCCTGCGGCCGCTGCTTGGTATGACCAGGGAGGAAATAGTGGCCTTTGCAAAGGAAAACGGAGTAACCTGGAGGGAGGATCATACCAATGCGCAAAATGAGTACAAGCGCAACAAAATACGCAACCTCGTCTTCCCCGTCTTCAAGGAAATCAATCCCAGTTTTGTAGAAACACTTAATGAAGACATAAGCAGGTTTTCTAATGAAATAGGGGTAGAAGGGATGTGCTGTTTTCAAAACAATGCCACCCTCGTAGACACCCCAAAAATTGAAAATTTTCGGGGACCCCGTGATCTAACCCTTCGAGGGGCCCACGAAGTGGGAGGGGTCGCGAAGCGACGTTTTGAAAATAGCAGCTCCCTTCTGCCCACCGCCTTTACTATATCTGAAGAGGAGTGGGATGGGAGCAAGGAGGTGAAACAGCCTGTGGGAGAGTTGATTATGGATGCGGATAAGGCTGAGGGTTTTGTGGAGGGAAGCTGGGAGACCGGGGACTGGATAAGGCCTCTGGGAGCTCCCGGGAAGAAGAAACTTCAGGACTGGTTCACGGACCATCACATCCCGGCGGACGAAAAGCCCTTCGTGAAACTCCTCAAGAGCGCCACAGACCCTCACCACGTCCTTGCCGTCTGCGGCTTCTGCATAGATCACTCCGTAAGGGTGGGCAAGACTACAAAAAGAATTATTCGCATACTCGCAAAAAATGAGTAAATTTGTAAGATTTTAAGAACTATTTCTATATGAACCGTAAAGTATTACTGATGATTCTGGACGGCTGGGGCGAAGGCCGCCACGACTATTCCAACGCTATATGGACTCAGGGAACTCCCAATATTGACGCACTCAGGGAGAAGTATCCTTACGGCCACCTGCAGGCATGCGGTGAATACGTGGGCCTGCCGGACGGTCAGATGGGCAACTCCGAGGTGGGTCACATGAACCTTGGCGCAGGTCGCGTAGTGTACCAGGATCTGGTAAAGATCAATATTGCATGCCGTGAGCACAAACTCCTGGAGAACAAGGAGATAAAGGCGGCATACGAGTATGTGAAAAAGAGCGGCAAAAAGCTGCACCTCATGGGCCTCACTTCCCATGGCGGCGTTCACAGCAGCCTGGATCACGTGTATGAATTCCTCCGCGTTGCAAAGGAGGAAGGCCTGGACAAGGTTTATGTCCACGCCTTCATGGACGGCCGTGACACGGATCCCCGCAGCGGCCTTGGCTTCGTGAAGGAGCTGGAAGAGAAGATGGCTGAAACCACCGGCAAGGTAGCCAGCGTGTGCGGCCGCTTCTACGCAATGGACCGCGACAAGCGCTGGAACCGCGTAAAGGAAGCCTACGACCTTCTGGTAGAAGGCAAGGGTGCCGCATTTGAGAGCGCCCAGGCCGGCATCCAGGCCAGTTATGATGCCGATGTCACCGATGAGTTTATCAAGCCCATCGTCGTCACGGAAAACGGCAAGCCCGTTGCAACCATAGAGGAAGGCGACGCCATTATCTTCTACAACTTCCGCAACGACCGCGCCCGCGAGCTCACATCGGTCCTCACCCAGCAGGACATGCCGGAGGAAGGCATGCACACCATTCCCCTGTACTACTGCTGCCTCACTCCCTACGACGCTTCCTTCAAGGGTGTCCACATCCTCTTCGACAAGGAACTGGTCCAGGATACCCTGGGAGAAACCGTCTCCAAGGCCGGAAAGCACCAGCTCAGGATTGCGGAAACTGAAAAGTACGCACACGTTACCTTCTTCTTCAACGGCGGCCGCGAGACCGTGTTCGAGAACGAGGACCGCATCCTGGTGAACTCCCCTAAGGTTCCCACCTATGACCTTCTGCCTCAGATGAGCGCACCCGAGGTTGCAGAGAAACTCATAGACCAGATCCGTTCCGAAAAGCAGGACATGATTATCCTCAACTTCGCAAACGGAGACATGGTTGGCCACACCGGAGTTTACAATTCCATCACCACCGCAGTTACCTGCATAGACAAACTGGTGAAGAAAGTGGTTGACGAGGCCATCGCCAAGGATTATGTAGTGCTTCTCACCGCAGACCACGGAAACGCAGACTTTGCAGTAAACGCGGACGGCACTCCCAACACCGCCCACTCCCTGAACACCGTTCAGTTTGTGGTAATCAACGCCGGTCCTGAGGTCAAGACCGTAAAGGACGGCGCCCTCTGCAACGTTGCACCCACCATCCTCAAGCTCATGGGCATCCCGCAGCCCAAGGCCATGACGGCAGAGCCGCTTATTTAGAGATTCCCGGGACAAGCCCGAGAATGACGATATAATTATGGAATATACCGCAAAATTCCTGGCGCAGCTGCTTAAGGGCACTGTGGAGGGCGACGAGAACGCCAAGGCTACCAAGTTTGCCAAGATTGAGCATGGCAAGCCGGGGACGCTGAGCTTCTTCGCAAACCCCAAGTATGAGCCTTATGTATATACCAGCAAGGCTTCTATCCTCATTGTGGACAAGAGCTTCGAGCCCAAGGAGCCCGTGACTCCCACCATGGTAAGGGTGGAGAATGCCTACAGCGCCATTGCAGACCTCCTGAAGTATACGTCGGAGAAGAAAAAGAGCCGCAGGTTCTACCGCAGTCCGGCCGCAGTGTGGAATCCTTTTTCCACAAAATTCGGCAAGAAGGTATACCTGGGAGCTTTCTCCTACGTGGGCTCACGCACAAAGGTGGGAGACGGCACCTACATCCATCCCCACGTGCATATCGACAAGGATGTGACCATCGGCAAGAACTGCCTCATATATCCCGGAGTGGTCATTTATCCAGGTACGGTTATCGGCAATAACGTAATTCTCCATGCGGGCTGCATCATAGGGTCGGACGGCTTCGGGAACGCCCCCAGGCCGGACGGAAGCTGGGAAAAGATAGAGCACCTTGGCAATGTTGTAATCGGGGACGATGTTGAAATAGGCTCCAACACCACCGTGGACCGCGCCCAGATGGAAAGCACCATCATAGGAAACGGCGTACGCATAGACAATCTGTGTCAGATTGCGCACAACGTGATTGTGGGAGACCACACCGTGATGGCTGCCCAGACCGGAATCGCCGGCTCCACCCAGATTGGCAAATACTGCATCCTGGCGGGCCAGGTGGGCATTGCGGGGCACCTCAAGATTGCGGACCACACCACAATCTGCGCCCAGGGCGGCGTAATTGGCAACATACGCAAGGAAGGCGAGGTGCTGGTGGGCTCCCCCGTTATTCCAGTCAAGCAGTACATGAAGGCCTACGCCAAGTTCAAGCAGAGCGGGGCGGAATAGTTTTTGCAGCATACTAGCACCCGGATGAACCAGCACACTCTCAATAATTCATATTCATTTGAAGGCAAAGGCCTCCATACAGGCACCTATGCCCATATGAAGGTAATGCCCGCTCCGGCAGACAGCGGAATCACTTTCCTCCGCACGGACCTTCCCGGCACGCCGGAAATCAAGGCCGTGGCGGAGAACGTGAGCAATACCGCCCGCAGTACCACCATTTCACAGAACGGCGGAGAGGTGGTTACCATAGAGCACATCATGAGTGCCCTCACAGGCATGGGTGTGGACAACGCAGTTATCGAGCTGGACAACCGCGAGGTTCCCATCCTGGACGGCAGCGCCCGCTTCTATGCGGAGGCGTTCGCAAAGGACGGCCTGCAGGACCAGGGCGTTCCCCGTAAGCTCATAGAGCTTCCGCTTGCCATAGAGGTAAAGGACCCCAAAACCGGCAGTTTCGTAAGAATCGAGCCCGCCGATGAACCATCGGCCGATATTACCGTAGACTTCGGCTCCCCCGTGCTTGGCGTACAGAGCGCCCACTGGGACCTTTCCACGGATTATGCCACCCAGATTGCCCCCTGCCGCACTTTCTGCTTCTACCGCGAGGTAGAGTTCATGCTCAAAAACGGCCTCATCAAGGGCGGAGACCTGGACAACGCACTGGTAATCACGGACGATGGCTACATGGGCAACCCCACCCTCCACTTCCAGG
Organism: uncultured Bacteroidales bacterium; assembly: GCA_946406275.1. The sequence goes on from CAMJJZ010000014.1 coordinate 13,374, forward strand.
ACGAGTGCGGCCGCCACAAACTCCTTGACCTGCTTGGAGACCTCCGCCTTTCCGGAGGATACCTCAAGGCAAAGATAACCGCGTACAAATCCGGCCATCCCATCAATACAAAAGCCGCAAAAGCCCTCAGGGCATTGCTATAAACCTTATATTTATTATATGACGAAGATCCACCCTCTCGCCTGCGTGAATCCCGGCGCTAAACTGGGAGAGAATGTAGAAATTGGCCCCTTTGCCTTTGTAGACGATAACGTCGTCATAGGCGACGGCTGCAAAATCCTGAACGGTGCAACCGTTTACAGCCATGTGCGCATGGGAAAAGACTGCACGGTATTTCCCGGAGCCGTAGTGGGAGCCATCCCGCAGGACCTCAAGTTTGAGGGAGAGGACTCCTGGGTAGAGATCGGAGACCGCGTGAACATCCGCGAGTGCGCCACCATAAACCGCGGCACCAAGGCCAGCGGAAAGGCCCTCACCAAGGTTGGGAGCGACACCCTCATCATGTCATACGCCCACATAGCCCATGACTGCTGCATCGGCAATCATTGCATTATAGTGAGTTTCGTGGGCCTGGCAGGCGAAACTGACGTTGAAGACTGGGGCGTGGTTGGCGGAAAGAGCGGCTCGCATCAGTTCTCCAGGATTGGCACCCATGCATTCGTAGGGGCCGTTTCCAAAATCCTGAAGGACGTACCTCCGTACGTTCTGGCAGGCCGTGACCCCCTGCGCTTCGAGGGCGTAAACCGCACGGGACTCCTCCGCCGTGGCTTCACCGAAGAGCAGGTGAACCTTATCAAGGACATCTACGACGTAATATACTTCAAGGGAATGAACTTCACCCAGGCCCTGGAGTACATCGAGGCCAACTTCCCGGAGAGCGAGATCCGGGACAACATAGTCCGCTTCATCCGTACGTCCAAGCGCGGAATCATCCCCAAGCCCCGTCCCAGGGACTAGGATGCTTCTTAGCACCGCATACTTCCCGCCTGCAGAGTACTTTGCCCTGATGGCGCGCGATATGGCCCTGTCCCCGGACAGGGTTTTACCGTCTGTGGTCCAGCTGGAAGCCTGTGAGAACTACCAGAAACAGAGCTACCGCAACCGCTGCTACATTCTGGCCTCTGACGGCCCCCAGATGCTCCAGGTGCCGGTTGTTCACGGGGACGATATGTCCATCCGGAACATCCTCATCGACTATTCCACCCCCTGGGTTGTCCGGACGGAGAGGGCGCTGGCAACGGCCTATGAGACATCGGCCTTCTTCGAGTACTACGCGCCGGAGGTGTTTGCCCTTCTGGAAAGCGGGGAGCCGCGCCTGTGGGACTTCAACCTTTCCCTGATTCGCTGGTGCGCGGCCAAGGCCGGGATCCGGTGCACGCTGGAGCCCACCACGGATTTCATCGTCCCAGACACCGTGGAGGACGATTTCCGCTACTCCATCCACCCCAAGCGGCCCATGCCGGAAATCCCCGTACGCCCCTGGTACCAGGTGTTCAAAGAAAAGGCCGGAGGATTCACCCCCGGCCTGAGCATGCTGGACCTTCTTTTCAACGAAGGCCCTGACTCCATTTCCTTTATTCGAGCATAAGGGAGCGGAAGTCGTCAATGTCTTTCTGGCTTACGCCTGCAATCTCCGTGAGATACTTCTCTACACCGCTGGCGAAGGTACCGCTTCCGGCAAGCTCCCAGAAGTAAGGGACGATATCGCTGTATACCCATGCGGAACGGGTGTTCTTGAAGATGGGTTCAGGATTGCTGGCCTGGTCTGAGCTGGATACGCTGTAGCCAACGGGGGCCCAGTAAGTTACCTCATATTCCTTGGCGATGATGCCTTCGCGTACGCCCAGGACGCCCAGGAGGATGATGTCCAGAGTGCCGGTGCGGTCGCGGCCAAGGGAGCAGTGGAAGTAAACGGGCTTGTTGTTGCGGAGGCTGTTCACGCAGAACTCGAAGAGCTGCTTTGTCTTGCCCCTGTATGCAACCTGGAAGGCTTCCAGTTCTGCAGAAGTGGGAGTATAGCTGCTGACGTCGGAAATATCGTCACGACCCTGGTCGTATTTGAGCCACTTGGCGCAGTTCTTATTGGAAGGCTTTGTGACGCCAAGCATCACCTTGCCGCCTTCCTCGATGACAGGAGCGCAGTGATCCAGGCCGTCTACGGCAGCCTTCTTCACAACGTCGTCGCTGCCTCGGAGGTCTATCTGTGCGCCGATGCCCTCGAACAGGACTTCAGCCTTACCCTGCTTGTTGAGCATGGTCTCCCAGGGGTCGTTCATACGGCCGCCACGGTAGAACTTGCGGTACTTGGTCTTTTTGCCGTCCAGTGTGGGCCAGCCGCCAAGGTCACGGGCGTTGCGGACGCCGGTACCTTTCTGCTTGGCCTCAACCTTCTTGGAGGCTCCGGTGAAAAATACCTGATGCAGGCTGCAACCGTCCTTGGTCTTGAAAGTACCCTGAGTAATTACCTTTCCGGCAGAGGAAGTCACTTTATAGGAGTAGTCGTCTCCGGGAACCAGATTGGTGATTTCCGCATACACGGAACCCGCAGCAACGGCAAGGTCTCCGGACCAGCCAAGCTTATCTTCCAGATGGAGGGTAAGTGCGTTGTTAACATCGTCAAGGTCTGCCTTCTTCCAGCGGATGCTGTACTTCATGGGCTTGTCGCCGTCCGGCCACTCCTTCTTCCAGTTGCTCCAGTCAAGGTCTGTGCCGTTGAAACCGCCAGGATAGTCAAGCACCTTGGTGCCTTCCTTGCAGGTCTTATCCTCGTAGTTCACTTCCGTGAGGAACTTCTCTACCAGAGGATTGGTGGCCTGGACAGTATCTCCGCTCTTCACCTCGGGGGCAGCGTCGGTATAATCTTCTGGTTCTTCGGTGTTTCCGTTTTCACCTTCGTTGTTATTCTGCTGCTCGGTATTGTTGTTGTTCTCGTCGGTGGGGGTATCCTTGTCGCCGCAGTATGCCAGCAGCGGAAGAATCAGGAGTAAGGAAAGAAATCTTTTAATCATAGTTATCGATTTTTGAATTATTCAAGCATCATGTTGCGGAAGTCGTCTATGTCTTTCTGGCTGACACCTGCTACATCCAGGAGGTACTTCTCAACGCCACTGGCAAAAGAACCGCTTCCGGCGAGCTCCCAGAAGTAAGGGACCACATCCGAATATGCCCATGCCATACGGGTATTCTTGAAGATGGGCTCCGGATTACTGGGCTTCTCCGAAGAAGACACGCTGTATCCTACAGGGGCGAAATAAGTCACCTCATAGGCAACGCCAATCTGGCCTTCAGGTACGCCAAGAAGGCCAAGAAGCAGGATGTCCAGGGTGCCGGTGCGGTCACGGCCAAGTGAGCAGTGGAAATAGACGGGCTTGTTGGCACGCAGGGAGTTGACCACGAACTCGAAGCACTGCTTGCCGAAGTTGCCGTTGTCGTTTCCGTTAGTAAGCATCCACTTGCCGCCTTCCTCGATACCGGGGGCCAGGAAATCCAGCTCTGCAACTGCAGGCCTGGAAAGCTTGTCGTTGTTACGGAGGTCAAGCTGGGCGCCGATGCCCTCGAACAGGACTTCCTTCTTACCGGTGGCATTCAGGGTTTCTCCCTGCATGCGGCCGCCGCGGTAAAGCATATGGTATTTTACGGTTTTTCCGCTCTCAGTCTTCCAGCCGCCAAGGTCACGGCCGTTACGGCAGTTGGAAGTGAAGAACACCTGATGGAGGGTGCTGGTTGCCTTGGTGGAGAAACTGCCTTCACGGATTACCTTTCCGCCGTTATCCGCGGTGACGGAGTACGTGTACTGACGGCCGGGGACCAGGTTGGCGAAGTTGACATAGCACGCGCCTGCGTTTACCGTCATCTGGCCCTTCCATCCTTTGTTGTCCTCCATCTTGAGGGTCATGTCGCTGGCTTCCACAAGGTCTTCCTTTGTCCAGCGGATGCTGTACTGCATGGGTTTATCTCCATCCGGCCATACGCCCTTCTTGCTGTAATTGCTCCAGTTAAGAACTACTCCGTTGGGGTCTTCCTCTCCGTTCTCGTTGTAGGCCTTTCCGTTGAAACCGCCGTAATAGTTGAGGATTTCGGTGTACTGGTTGTAGGTTTTGTCCGGATAGGTGACCTCGTTCACGAATTTCTCCGCGATGGGGTTTGTGGCCTGGACCTCAGTTCCGTTGATGAGTTCCTGGGCAGCCCTGGCATAGATGTCTTCCTCCTGCTGGCCCTGCTGCTGTTCCTGCTGCTGCTCCTCCTGCTGCTCCTGCTGGTTTTCCTGGTTGGGTTGTTCTTCCGGTTCGTTGCCGCAATAGACAAGCATGGGAAGAATGAGAAGTAAGGTAAGAAATCTCTTCATCATGGTTATAATGCTTTATTATTATCTGACTTCAATCATGTAGTTGCCTTCAAAGATAGGCATAATTATCGGATTTGCACCTTCCAGAGTGTAAGAATATGGCTCGTCGGCCGCATATTCCGTTACGGTATATGTCTTTTGAGCGTCAAGGCCGCGGAGAGTAATTGGCTGTCCGTCCCACTTGGGAGCGTAGAAAGCGTAGTAGATGGCGCCGTCCTTTGAAATCACGTGGGCCTCCGGCTTGTCAAAGCCGTAATCGTACAAGGGAAGGTATTCTCCGCTGGAGAGCATCTTCTCATTATAGATGGGAACCCACTTTTTGAGAAGTGCTTCTTTTTCCGGGGTGAGGAGGCTTCCGCCGTTCTCCGTAGCGTGCGGATTTGCTTTTGGCCAGGTAAATTTTGTGCCGATGACTCCGCCCACACCAATCTGTGAAGGGAAGTCAAGGCCGCCGTCGCTGAGTTCCACGTGGTCTGCATAGAAGGCAAGGTCCGGAGCCATGGCGGCGAAAGCCCTGCGCTTCATCCTGATCTGGGCGCTGGACGTGGGATCCGACGCAACCACCTGGTTCACGTACGGGAGGTTGAAGAAGTTGAAGGCGTCGCCGCAGGGGCAGAGCTGGACTATTGCGCCGGGTTTATCGGCCTGGGCCCTATTGTACAAATCCTTGAAGAATTCCGGCATGCGTTCCGGGGCTTCTTCCGGATAGGCGAGGCCGCTGGCGGGGTTATAGTCCGGAGCGCAGAGGTTAAGGTGCTGACCGTCAAGCTTGAAGCCGTCGAAATCCCAGTCCTTGATGAACATGTCCACGAGGTCACGGGTGTATGCCTGGACGTAGGGATTGACCGGGGAAAGGTACCAGCTGTCCCACCAGGAGATGTCCTCATGGGTGCCGTCTTTCTGGACCAGGAGCATTTCCGGGTGCTCTTTGGCAAGGGAACTTTCAGGGTCTGCGGCAAGAGGGGCCCACCAGAGCTTCACCTTCATGCCGGCGGCGTGGATGGCATCGGCCATCTTTCTCATGCCTTCTGCGCCTATGCGGTCATTGGCGTTCCAGTCACCTTCGCAGATCTGGTAGCCATCGTCCACATCCACCCACTTGAAACCAAGCTCCACAACCTTGGGGAGTGTGCCGATGACCTCATCCACCGTGAACTGACGCTCATAGCCCCAGGCGCACCAGACGCTTTCGTAGGCGCTTTCCGGAGACACGGGAGCTTCCCAGCCTATGGCCTTGTGCATATACTGCGCAAAGGTGCGGAGGGGACCGAAGAAGTCACCGCCCTCTGAGGTGAGGACGAACTGCTTCAGGCTCACCAGCTTTTCTCCGGGCTCAAGCGTGACGGGCTCCGGGAAATCCTGCCTGATGCACGCCCAGGCAGTGTTACCCTTGCGGGTTACAGGCATGGAGACCTGCTTGATTACGGATTCTGCAATACCGGTGGAAAGGTTGGCTTCCGGGGTCCAGAGCGTGACCATGGGGATGCCGCCGCCGTAGTCCGGATCGTTCATTCCAAGGAAGTTGCGCTGGTAGAAGCCTTTATCTATGGGGAAAGCCCAGTCCTTGCGCCAGCCGGTGGAGCTTGGTTGGAAACTCCAGATTTCTTTTCCGGTAACCTCAATGAAGGAGCTTTCCACGGCATCCACCTTTACGGCCTTGGTGCCGTTGTTCACAAACTCAACTGTTCGGAGCGTGAGACCGGGGAATTCCGGAACGGCTTCTTCCAGGACTACTGCATCTATGCCTTTAACGGTTTTGCCGCCGCTCAGGAGGCGGTCTCCGCAAGGAGCCTTGCAGCAGGAAACAGCTGCCAGCAGCGCTACGGCAATGGGGAATAACTTTCTCATATTACAGTTTGATTTCTTTTCCGAACTTGGTGCGGCAGATTTCCCTCACGTGGTCCAGGGAAACGAAAGCTCCGGTACCGCCGGAAGCGGTGGTGTTCACGGCGCCGGTGAGGTTGCCGGTAATCTGGCAGTCTTCAAGCGAAAGGCCCTTTACGAAGGCGCTGATGAAACCGGAGTTGAAGCTGTCCCCCGCTCCGATGCAGTCTACCACATTCTTGTTCAGGAATGCTGGCAGAACCACCCTGGAGCCATCTTTTCTTATCAGGATGGAGCCGTCCGACCCGCACTTTACAAGCATTGCATTGCCAAGGTGAGGAAGGACTTCCGCAATGGCGCTCTCCAGGTTGTCCTTATGCGTGAGGGCCATGAGTTCCTTCTCATTGGGCATGAAAACGGTGATCTTGGGAAGGACGCGCTTGTAGTCCAGTTTCCAGGTTTCCATGGGATCCCACTGGGTGTCAAGCGAAACGGTTACGCCTTTTGCCTTTGCAAGGTCAAGAATCTTGTCTATGTCCCTGAGAAGGCCGCTTTGCATAAAGAGGGAGGAAAGGTGGATGTGCTTTGCGCAGTCGAATACAGATTTGTCTATATCGTCAAAGCCCATCACGTCCATGGCACCCTGGTAGGTGAGGTTTGCGCGGTCTTCGCCATAACTCATGCAGATGGTTGCACCAGTGGGAGTCTCTCCGGTGATAAGATACTTGGTATCAACTCCTTTTGCTTCAAGGGAGGTGCGGACAAGGTCTCCGAAAGAGTCCTTTCCAACCATGCCCACGAAACAGACTTTGCTGCCAAGGGCCGCGGCATTTGCGGCGAATATTGCGGTGCTGCTTCCCAGAGTGACCGTCATCTGTTTTGCAAATTTCTCTTTGCCTATTTCCGGTTCCGACTCTATCTGGTTGAGGATGATGTCTACGTTGAGTTCGCCTATGGCTGCAATGTCAAACTGTTTCATGGTTATTAATTTAATTAAGCGAATATGCGCAAAATATTTCGATTCCGCAATACTAACACCCCAAATGCCAGAAAAAAACGTTTTGTTTTGTTTCATTTGAAAAATAATGATATATTTGCAACAAAATCTGAAACCACATGAATATATACGATTCCGCCCAAGGGCGCCGTTCCGCCATCCTCCAGAAGGTCAGAGAAGACTCTTCCGTGAATGTTTCACAGTTAAGCAAACAGTTCGGAGTTTCGGAGGTCACAATCAGGAAAGACCTCAAGATTCTCAAGGAAAGAAAACTTCTTGTCCGCGTCCACGGCGGCGCAATCATGAGCGTAAGGGCAAACAAGGACGAAGAAGAAGAGAGAAACATCAATTTCAAGCGCCTTGTAAACTCCCGCGAAAAGCAGGCCATAGGCCGTGCCGCCGCCGCCCATATAAACGACGGGGACACCATCCTCATAGACTCCGGAACCACCGCCCTTGAAGTGGCCAAAAACCTGGACGCTTTCCAGGACCTCACCATCATAACCAACTCTGTCACCGCAATGACGGAAGCGTTGAAATACAAGCGTTTCAAGGTTATCCTTCTGGGCGGAACAGTTCGCGAATCCAGCAACTCCACCGTGGGTCCCCTGGCCGAATCCAACCTCAAGCTTTTCTACTGCGACAAGCTCTTCCTCGGCGTAGATTCCTTCAGTGTGGACAACGGCCTCTCCACCCCCAGCGTGGAGGAGGCAAGTACCAATCAGGTAATGATTTCCAGGGCCCGTGAAGTAATTGCGGTTTTCGACTCTTCCAAGGTTAACAAGAGGGCTCTTGCCTTCATATCGTCGGTAGATAAGATAAACACGGTAATAACTGACATTCATCTTCCTGCCAGTGTAAGAAGCCAGTTGAAATCGCTGAAAATCAATGTGGAAATGGTTGGAGCATAACAGTGCTTAACCGAAACCCCTTGAAATATTTTCACGCTAGGCATAATTATTTGAGAATCAGTAATTTATATTATCAACTCAGAACCTGTCAGGCATTGCGTTTTAAAATTGGATTCCCAATCGAAACATTTTAGGCTTCCTTTTTTTATTTTTGCATGTATTAACACCTGAAAAAAAACCAATAAATGAAAACAGAACTTCATACCTACAGAGAAATCAAGCAGCAGCCCCGTGTCTGGATTGAGGCATACAAGATCATCGCTGCGCGTAAAGAAGAAATAAAAAGTTTCATAGACAAGTGGCTGGCTCTTGGGTATGAAATAGTTCTCACGGGCGCCGGAACGTCGGCCTACATAGGCGACGCCCTGGAAACCGCCCTTCACAACACAAAATTCAGAGGAGCAAAGGCAATAGCCACTACGGACATCATCACAACTCCGTACATGTACTTCAACAAGGACAGCAAGGTCCTGCTTGTCTCATTCGGGCGCTCCGGAAACTCCCCGGAAAGCCTTGGCGCCGTGAAGGCCGTGAATGCAACCGCCGGCAGCGTAGCACATATCTTTATCACATGCAACGCAGAAGGTGAAATGGCGCTCACAAAGGCAGACAACATCCTTACCATCCTCCTGCCTCCGGAAACCAACGACGTCTCCCTGGCCATGACCAGCAGCTACTCCACCATGCTCCTGTCATGCTCGCTCATAGCCAACATAGACAAGATTGAGGATCAGAAATGCCATATCGAGCTTCTTGCCGCCAAGGTAGAAAAGGCTATGGAGAAGTACGAGAATGACATCAAGGCCGTCGCAGACCTTGATTTCAAACGCGCCATCTTCCTTGGTTCAGGCCCCATGAAGGGAGTTGCCGAGGAATGCCGCCTCAAACTCCAGGAACTCACGGACGGCGAGGTCATGTGCGCCTACGACTCCTTCCTCGGTTTCCGCCACGGTCCCAAGGCCCTGGTGAA
>CAMJJZ010000015.1 GCA_946406275.1 uncultured Bacteroidales bacterium
CTATCTGGCAATATGCACATTCCTCCCGGCCCGGGACCACGGGTGTGACGATATCGCCCTCCCGATCTATCTCGAAGAACCCCTTTGCCGAAACCGCATCCCTGCCGGCCTGGCTCATGAGGGGTGAAAACACTTCGTAAGCGGCCTCCAGGGGCTCCAACTCCTCTTCCTTGAGAGGAGCGCCGCTGTCGCCAATTATACAGCAGCAGCCCTTGCAGACGGGATAGTCACAGGCAAAGAACTCGGTGACCACATCTTCCGAGACAAGGATGTCGCCTATTTCTATTATGGTTCCGAAGTCTTTGTTACTCATCGGCAATGAACTCGATGCGGCCGCCGGTGGCAAGGGCCTTCAGAAGCCCCTTCAGATTCTCCGGCGTTATGGAATTGATGCTGTCCTGATACTTGGAAACGTCCTTTCCAAAGGCATAGCGCGCTTCCATGGCCGTCACAGCCCCTGAAGGTGAAGACATCAGGGCCTTGGTGCGCTCCATGTGGGTTGCCTTCCAGGCCTTGAGGTCGCTTGCCGCTACAGGCGCCTGGCTCACCTCCCGGATTGCCGCACGCACGGCCGTAATGGCCCTCTCAAGGTCCTGGGTGGTATTTTCCGGAAGGCCGTCAATGCTGGCGGGCTGGCAGGAAATGAAGAAGCGGAAGCGCTCCTGCGGCAAGACCATGAGGGATGCCTGCACATCCACGTAATAGCCGTAAGGCGCCAGATGCCGGACCAGGGATGTTCGGAGGGCTTCCGCGGCTATATCGCCCATGTAATAGCTCTGGGCGGTCACCGGGAACTCCGTGTCCATCATTATGTAAAGGCCTCTGGGGCCGCTGCCCTGCATTGTGCGGGTGCCAACTATCGGCCTGAGGTCCACCTGGGGACGATAGAGAGTGCCGCGGTCAGTGTCAAAGCCGCCCAGCTGCCTCAGGAGCAGCTTTTTGACCACGCCCTCCTCCAGGTCTCCGGCAAGGATCAGGATGCCGTCGTTCATGCGGGCGAAGCGGGTCTGGAAGTATTTATCGGCCTTTCTGGCTGTCTCTGCGGTAAGGACGCCCGACCTCTTGGCGGACTCGTACGGGAAACCGGCGTCCATGAGTATGGAAAGCGTTTCTTCGGTGGGAATGCTCCGGAGGTTCTGGCTGTGGGAATAGGCCTCGAAGGCGCCCCAGTTGAAGTTTCGGTCCTTGGCAAGGGCGTTCAGGGACTTAAGGAGGAAGGAGAGCTTTCCGGAAGGGGCGTCGCCGCTGAGGCTCATGCAGAATACCCCCACGTCCGGCACCATGCTTATTCCGGACGATGCCATAATGTCCTGGAAAGCGTGGCAGGAGAGGCCGCCGGCATCGTACATATAGAACATGTCGCCAATGTAGCCGCCTTCGCCGGGAAGCAGGTCCTCTATTGAGGAAAGGCCGCCGCTGAGGACCAGGGAATAGGAGAACATCCCGCTGCCGGGAATCTGCTTATATGCCACCCTGATGCCGTTTGAGAAGGTCCAAAGCTTGCCTCCGGTCACGGGTTCCGTCTTCTCGCTCTTGATGCGGGCCTTGGGGACGATGCGCTCCATGCCCAGGGAGTCCCCGGAGTGCCAGGAATAGTCTTTTCCGGACGACGCGATGGATCCGTACAGATAGGCCAGGTTATAGTAGAACAGGGCGTCGTCCTTGTCCAGGGAATCCGCGCCCATGATATACTTGAGGCTCAGGTTGGTAAGCTGCTCCGCCAGGGCCGATGAAAACTGGTTGAAAAGCCTCCGCTGGGTGCTGTCCGGCACATTCCTGCGGGCAAAGAGGTTGGACTCTTCCGTGAAGGCGCTCAAGGGTGCGCCGTAAAGGAAGTGCGCTATGCAGCGGTCCACGTCCTCCTCGTTTGAAGGCATCCGGGCCGCTCCGCGAAGGAAATGCGGCCTCAAGATACGCTTGGCGTCCGAAAATTCATTCTCCCCCGCACCGAAGGAATCCAGTTCCCCTATGGTGGCGGACATGGTTCTCATGGTGGCGTCAGTGAATTCCGGGGCTGTGGTGACGGCAACGCCGTAGCGCTCGTCACCTCCTGTTTCAGAGCTTCTCAGGGAAGAAAAAGTTATGTCTCCGTAGGGAATGCCGGCGTCCCGGAGATTCCTCCTTAGCCTGTGATCCAGGATGGTCTGGAACTCCAGCGCCAGTATGTTTGTAGCCAGCGTCTGCGGCGTATTCATCTGAGCCTGAGGGATTCGGGCCGATGAATAAGAGACGCTCACCTCAACGTCCTTCTTTCCCGGGACCTCGGTCACAACCACGTACGGTGCGGGGGAAGGCTCCCATACATAGTCCGGGGCATGTGCTTCCTTGACAAGGATGCGCGGAACCAGCATGGAGAAGATGTCCATCTTCTTTTTCATCTCCACGGGATCTATGTCTCCGGCCACGATTATAGCCTGCTCGCTGCGGGAAAGGGCCATCTGGCCAAAGGTATAGAGTAGCGTGGAATCCAGCACCTCAGGGTTCCCGGTAGCCACTTTCTGATAGCGGAAAACAGTGGAGCCGTCGTTATCGGACATATACCCTTCCGGACGCGGGGCTATTGCCATCCTGGAGAAGAAATCGGCCCTGAGGGTGCGCCTGGCCTCACCGGACGGGGCTTCCTCACGCCTGATTACTGCAATGTCTGCATATCCCTTTTCCGTAGGATTGGTTACCATGTAATAGGTGGCGCCGCATCCAAGGGTGCCGCGAATGATGCGCTTGTCTACCGGCAGGGTAGGAAGGTCTGCCGCTGGCACGGTTATTGAACTAACCGCCAAGGCCAGCGCAAAAAGGGCATATTTCGCTAAATTTGTCATGGATGCGCTGCAAAAATACAACTTTATTTGCTAATTTTGTAATCTGTTACAGGAATATCTAACATAAAACTTATAGAAGAAGATGAAAAAATTATTTGCAGCCCTCGGAACCCTCGCACTTGCCGCAGCAGTGGCATCTGCACAGGACTACAACGCCGGTATTGAAGCTTTTAACGCCGGTGCAACAGCTCTTGAGACCAACAAGACAGAAGCTCTGAATTCCTTCAAGAGCGCTCTCGCCCAGTTCCAGGCTTGCGAGGAAGAAGAAGCAGCGGAAATGGTAACCAAGTGCAAGGAAATCATTCCCAACACCATTCTTTCCATCGCCAAGGAGCAGATCAACGGCGCAGAGTATGATTCAGCAGTAGAAACCCTTGCCCAGGCAGAGGCCGTGGCAAAAGAATATGGTAACGACGGCATCGCCGCAGAAGCAGCGGGTCTTGTTCCCAACGTTTACATGCGTAAAGGCTCCAGCCTCATCAAGGCAAAGGACTTCGCAAACGCCATCCCCGCCCTCAAGAAGGTAACTGAGCTCACTCCGGAAGACGGACAGGCATTCCTTCTCCTTGGTCAGGCCACCATGCAGACCGGAGACCTTGACGGCGCTATCGCCTCCTTCCTCAAGGCCAACGAGTTCGGTCAGGAAGCCAAGACCGGCAAACTCCTCTCCAACTGCTACCTCAAGAAGGGCCAGGCCGCAATGAAGGCCAACAAGAACGACGACGCAATCGCCGCTTTCGAAGAGTCCAACAAGTATCTTGAGACCGCCAACGCATACAAGCTCATCGCCAACATCTACACCAAGAGCGGCAAGAGCGCCAATGCAATCGAGGCCTACAAGAAGTATCTGGAGATTGATCCCAACGCAAAGGATTCCGCAGACATCATCCTCACCATTGCCGCCACAGCCCAGAAGGCCGGTGACAAGGCAACCGCAAAGGAATACTACAAGAAGCTCGCCGGCACCAAGCACGCCGCCATGGCAGAGGCCCAGCTTAAGACTCTGTAGGTTCCACCGTCATTTCACATTCAGAACAATGGAATTGCAGCCGCAGACGGCGGCCGTTGTTCAAAAGATAAAGAGGTTCCGGTTTCAAACCCGGGACCTTTTTTGGACACAGGCCCAGCTGGTGGCGGACGCAGTAGCGGGAACGCATCAGTTCTGCGCCGGGACGATGTGTTAGTTCGTATGCATCCTCCATGGTAAGTGCTCCGCGGGATGAGTAAACCGAACGGTCAATGGAGTTTGCCACATTTGCCTTGTAGGAGAGTTCCGAAGGCCCGCTCACAGATGCGTCAGGGGCGGTTTTGCGCAGAGGAATTGCATTTACTGGACTAGCATCGAGCTGTTCTGCCAGAGCCCTTCTGAGGCCGTTGATGAATGCCGCGGAGAGCATAGGAACGTCTCCGTTGGCAGTCACACTTGAAACTATGAACCGGTATATGCCGCTCCGTTTTCCAAGTTGCTCACGAACTACCTGGATGGCTCTGTCCCTGTTTCTGGCAATGTCTTTTGAGCAACAATCGGAGATGAGTGCTCCCTCGCGGCCATCTTCAGTGTGGGCGTAAAGAGATAGCAGGCCGTCCGTAATGTCTACATCAAGCCTGACATCTATCTCCCTTGCGGGCAGAGATGCCTCTACGGAATGCTCAAATGCAGCGCTGAGGTTGCGGTACAGCTTGGTTCCAGGCGCCAGGCCTTCCACTTTCTTGCAGTGCACGATGTGTCCTTCGCAGACATCGGCCCTGAAGCCTCCGCCGTCAAAGGTGAAGCCGTCGCCGTTGGAGAGTCTCACGGACGAGTTGGCGGGCTCCAGCACAAAACCGTCTCGGGTGAGACGCAGGACCTTGCCCACGTACTCTCCGCCGCCTTCCGCCGCCCAGTTGCCGCGCCGGCCGTCAAGGTATAGCTCCGTATATCCGCGGTTGAAGGTCTTGTCCAGGTCAGGAATAAAACCGCCGCGGACGTGCCCGAATGAGCTTCTGCAGTATTTGTCTGGATGGGACTCAACAAGTGTGTCAAGTGCCTTGGAGTATGCCCTGACGACGTTTCTCACATAGCTCTCACCCTTGAGGCGGCCCTCTATCTTGAAGGAAGAAACTCCTGCATCTGCAAGCTCTTCAAGACGTTTGATAAGGTTGTAATCCTTGAGCGAAAGCAACGGTTTGTTGCGTGCTATGACTTTTCCGGATGCGTCCTCCAGATCATACAGACTTCGGCATGCCTGGGCGCATTCCCCGCGGTTGGCGCTGCGGCCTGTAAGATACTCTGACAGGTAGCACTGGCCGCTGTAGCACACGCAAAGAGCTCCGTGGACAAAGAACTCAATCTCAGCATCTACCGCCTGGGAAATGGCCTTGACGGTTTCCAGGCTCATCTGCCTTTCAAGCACTATGCGTCCGTAGCCCAGGCTCTCCACAAAGCGGGCCTTTTCCGGCGTGCGGATTGCGCACTGTGTGGATGCATGAAGCGCCATCCCAAGGCCATCTGCCATTGAAATCACGGCGGGATCCTGGACAATGAGAGCGTCAACCCCGGCGGCAGCAAGACTCTTCACAAGCTCCTTAACCTGGGGAAGTTCCTCTTCATATATTATGGTGTTTACAGTGGCGTAAATCCTTACGCCAAAGTGGTGTGCGTAGTTGCATAACCGCTTGATGTCCTCGAGGGAATTGGATGCTGCTGCACGGGCCCCGAAGCCGGGGCCTGCGATATAAACGGCATCGGCACCGCAATCTACTGCTGCGATGCCGACATCAACTGTCTTTGCGGGTGCAAGAAGTTCAAGAGTTCTCAAGACTACCTTCCGCTATAGGATGTGCTTTTGAAGTCCTTGACCCAAACCTGGCGCTCGATGGGCTGGTCCAGGGAGATCATGGTGTCTGTGGACTGGATGTAAGGTATCTTCTGGACGGTGTTCAGGAGGACCTCCATGAGGTGGTCGTTGTCCAGGCAGAAGAGTTTGGCCAGGATGGCGTAGCGGCCGGTGATGAAATGGCACTCTACGATTTCCGGGATCTTCTTGAGATTTGCAATTACCTCGGGATACTTTGTGGAGTCCGTAAGGGAGATACTCACGAAAGCACAGACGTTGAGGCCCAGGGCCTGGGGTTTCACCAGAAGGCGGGAGCCGGCGATGACGCCGTTTGCCTCCAGCCTTTTGATCCTCTGATGAATGGCTGCACCGGAAACACCGCACTCACGTGCAATCTCCAGAAACGGCATGCGGGCGTTTTTAACCAGGAAGGAAAGAATCTTCTGGTCTATTTCGTCTATGTGATAATTGCTTGACATAACTTACACTTTACAACTGTTGGTGCAAAAATAGTAAAAATATTTTATTTCTTAAATTTTTTGCGAAATTTTCCAGTTGGCTGTGTATTAGCTATTATGGTCTTGCAATCCGCCTCCGTAAGGGCCTCTGCGGAAGTGCCACGGGGTATCTTGAAATTGGAATCTCCCTGCTTGATGTAAGGTCCGAACTTACCCTGGAGCACACGGATGTCTCCAAACTCCGCAATTACCGTCTGCTGAGGTGCTTGCGAGCTCATTTCCTGTATGAGAGCGGTGCACTCTTCCAGAGTGATGGTAAGGGGGTCTTTTCCGCGGGGAAGTTTCACATTTTTATCTCCGTACTTGAGATAGGGGCCGAATTTACCCTTTGTGGCTATTACATCCACTCCATCAAGGGTTCCAACCTTTCTGGGAAGCTCCAGAAGACGGAGGGCTTCCTCAAGCGTGAGGGTCTCTATTAGCTGGTCTTTTCCAAGCGATGCGCTCTGGCGGTTCTCGCCTTCGCCCTTCTGGACATACGCGCCGAATTTCCCGAAGGAGGCTATGACCTTATCCCCGTCCGGAGCAATGCCTATCTCACGGGTGATCTTGCTGTAGGTGCGGTCTGCAAGGACCTCGTTCACATGAGAGTGGAAGGGCGTATAGAACACCTCGATGGCCTTGTTCCAGGGCATCTTGCCTTCAGCAACCTTGTCGAAGTCCTCTTCCACGGCGGCGGTGAAACCATATTCCAGGATGTCCGTGAAGTTGCCCACCAGGTAGTCCGTGACCACCAGGCCAAGCTCCTGCGGCAGCAGTTTTCCCTTCTCCGCACCCACGACTTCCGTTTTGGACGATGTCTTTACGGTGCTTCCGGAAAGGGAAAGATTGGTCACTTTGTATGCGGTGCCGGGCTTGTCTCCCCTGGCTGCGTAGCCGCGGGCCTGGGTGAGCGTGCTCACAGTGGCGGCGTATGTGGAAGGACGGCCAATGCCAAGTTCTTCCATCTTCTTCACCAGCGTAGCCTCGCTGTAGCGCTGGGGCGGCTGGGTGAACTTGCAAACGGCATTCACCGTCTGGGCATGCATCACGGTTCCTTCCGGAAGGTCCGGCAGGATTATCTCTTCCTGGACGGCGGAATCATCGTCCCTGCCTTCCAGATACACCTTCATGAAACCGTCGAAGAGGATTTCCACAGACTGGACGCCGTATTTTTCCGGCCTGTGGTCCTGACCTATGCGGAGGGTGGTGTTCATGATGCGGCTCTCTTCCATCTGGGAGGCTACGGTGCGCTTCCAGATGAGCTCGTACAGCTTCTTCTCCTGGGCGTTGCCCTCGATGGTGGTGTTGCCGATATAAGTGGGCCTGATGGCCTCGTGGGCCTCCTGGGCGCCCTTGGAACTGGTCTTGTACTGGCGGGCGTGGTGATACTGAGGGCCGTAGTTCTCCACTATGTACTGCTTGGCGGTTCCCAGGGCCAGTCCGGAAAGGTTGGTGGAGTCCGTACGCATGTAGGTTATGAGACCCCTCTCGTAAAGGGCCTGGGCTACGCGCATGGTGGTGGAAACCGGGAAGTGGAGCTTGCGGGAAGCCTCCTGCTGAAGCGTGGAGGTGGTGAAAGGCGGAGCCGGATATCGGACACCCTCTTTCTTCTCCACGGAGTCTATCTTATAGTTTGCGCCGATGGAATCTTCCAGGAACTTCCTGGCCTGCTCCTGGTTGTCGAACTTGGTGTCCAGGGCGGCCCTGACGGAGGCATTTACGCCTTCCGGACGGAAATCGGCCTCAATGCGATAGTAAGGTTCCGGGTTGAAGGCCATAATCTCCTTCTCCCTGTCAACTATGAGGCGGAGCGTGACGCTCTGGACGCGGCCGGCGGAGAGCTTGGGCTGAATCTTTTTCCATAGGATGGGAGACAGTTCAAAGCCCACCAGGCGGTCCAGTACGCGACGGGCCTGCTGGGCGCCTACCATGTTCATATCGATATCCCTGGGGTTCTCTATGGCCTCAAGGATGGCGTTCTTGGTGATTTCGTGGAAAGCAATACGGTGAATCTTTTCCGGGGCTATGCCCAGGGTCTCGCGAAGGTGCCAGGAGATGGCCTCTCCTTCGCGGTCTTCATCGGAGGCGAGCCATACCACGGGCGCGGCGTCGGCAAGCTTCTTGAGCTCCGTGACCACCCGCTGCTTGTCTGCAGGGATGACATACTTGGGAGCGAATCCGTTCTCCACGTCTACGCTTAGGCTGTGCTCTTCCAGGTCACGAATATGCCCTACCGATGCCTTTACAAGAAAATCTCCGCCCAAAAACCTCTGAATGGTCTTGGCTTTCTCCGGAGACTCCACTATGACCAGTTGTTTTCCCTCCATAATCTTTTACCTTTTTTGGCCTCTCGGCCTCAATTATTTTTGCAAAGTAAAGCAGAATCGGGGCAATTTTCCAAATTTTCTGATTACTTTTGTAAACTGGATTTTTAGCAAGACCTAAGGTCTTGTGCCGGACCAAAAATTTTTTGACATGACGGACAAAACTAAGAAAAGGATTATTCTCTGGTTCTGGATACTGGTGGTGGCTCCGGTAGTGGCGGTGTTCGCCCTCCTGGCCATTGTCTGGGCATTCGCAGACATCCCTTCCATTGAGGAACTTGAGAACCCGGATTCCAAGCTTGCCACGCAGGTAATAGCGGAAGAAGGGGAAATCCTTACCACTTATCATATAGAAAACCGCACCTTCGTGAGCTATGAGGAGCTTGCCCCCTCGCTGGTCCAGGCTGCGGTGGCTACGGAAGACAAACGCTTCTACAAGCACTCCGGAGTGGACTTCCAGTCCCTGGCCCGCGTGCTCTTCAAGACCCTCCTCTCCAGGGATTCCTCCCAGGGAGGCGGTTCCACCATCACACAGCAGCTGGCCAAAACGCTGTATCCAAGGCGTGAGGGCGTAGGCAAGCTTGGCATTGTCTGGATTAAATTAAAGGAGTGGATAACGGCGGTGAAGCTGGAACGCAACTACACCAAAGAAGAGATAGTGGACATGTACCTCAACGCCATCTTCTTCGGATCCAACTCTTACGGCATATCATCGGCGGCAAACCAGTTCTTCGGGAAGCACCCGTCGGAGCTCCAGCCGGAGGAAAGCGCCGTGCTGGTGGGAATGGTTAACAAGCCCACCCGTTACAACCCGGCAATAAATCCGGACCACGCCCTCCAGCGCAGAAACCTTGTGCTGTCCAGGATGAAGGACATGGACTACCTAACCAAGAGGGAATGCGATTCCCTGCAGACATTGCCCATCGTCCTTCACACCCGCCAGGGAGACCGCACAACCGGCACCGGCCCCTACTTCAGGGACATGCTCCGCCGCACCATGACCGCCCAGAAGCCCAAGCGCTCCAGCTACCAGACGCAGGAAGACTACCAGGTGGACTCCCTCCTGTGGGCGGACGACCCTCTCTACGGCTGGCTCAACAAGAACTCCAAGAGCGACGGCACCCCGTACGACCTTGACCGCGACGGCCTCCGCATCTATACCACAATTAATATAAAGATGCAGCGTTACGCGGAAGAGGCTATCGCAGAGCACCTTGGGAAAGACCTCCAGAAGGCCTTCGACAGGGAACTCAAGTACCGCCGCAACCCGCCGTTCATGGCCGATACGGAAAAGAGCGTTATAGAAACCACCATGCGTCAGGCCCGCCGCTGGAGCGACCGCACCCGCATGATGAAAGCCTCCGGCCACACGGACGCGGAAATTGCCGCCGCCTTTAAGGAAAAGGTCCAGATGAGGGTATTCACCTGGAACAAGCCCGGATACATAGACACCCTCATGACTCCTGACGATTCCATCCGCTACTACAAGTCCTTCTTCAGGGCGGCGTTCATGGCAATCGAACCTGGCACAGGCCATATCAAGGCATATGTGGGAGGCCCGGACTACCGCTACTTCAAGTACGACAACGTCCGCCAGGGCCGCCGCCAGGTGGGTTCCACCATCAAGCCCTTCATCTACACCCAGGCTATGGAGTCCGGCATGACCCCGTGTGACAAAGTGCAGAACTCGCCGGTTGTGATAGTCATAAACCGTGACGGAGACACCTGGTCGCCACAGGATCCGCATGCGGACGACACCATCGTAGACCTCAACTGGGGCCTTGCCAACAGCTCCAACTCCGTTTCCGCATACCTCATGAAGCAACTTGGGCCGGAGGCTATGGTATCCATGATGCGCAAGATGGGTATCGGCGGATATATAGATCCGGTGGTATCCCTCTGCGTAGGCGCCGCAGACCTCTGCGTATATGATATGGTAACGGCATACAACACCTTCCCTTCCGGAGGCGTTTACACCTCTCCTATATTCGTAACACGCATCGAGGACAGCGACGGCAACGTGCTGGGCACCTTCAGCGACCGCAAGAAAGAGGTGCTCTCCCAGAGGGCTACGGGCAACATGGTGCGCATGATGCGCTCAGTGGTTGATATGGGTACCGGCATACGCCTGAGGCTACGCTACGGCCTCAAGGGCCAGATTGCGGGCAAGACCGGCACCACCAACGACAACTCCGACGGCTGGTTCATAGGCTACACTCCCAGAATCACCGCCGGCATATGGGTGGGCGCGGAAGACCGCTACGTCCGTTTTGCCAACAACAGCCTTGGCCAGGGCGCCAACATGGCCTTGCCAATCTGGGCGCTTTGGATGAAGAAAGTCCTTGCAGACGGCACTCTGGGCATATCGGAAGAGGACGTGTTCCCGGACAACCTCTCCGGCACACCTTGCAACAGTGAAGAGGAAGACACTACGCCGGAAAAATCAGATCTTGAAAACTATTACTTCGAATAATGGCTAAATATCGTTCCATTGCAGTTATTTACGGAAGCGACTCCTCAGAGTGGGAAGTGGCCTGCCGCAGCGGAGAGTTCACCGCCTCCCGCATAGACGAGTTCAAGTACGATGTCTATGAAATCTTCGCCCGCTTTGGGGACTGGAAGCTGGTTGCCATGCGCAAGGCAAACTCCATGCGCGTTCCTTTCCCGGAGGGCGCACAGCCCCAGGTGGACAAGACGGACTTCTCCGTGATGGTCCTTGGAGAGAAGGTCAAGTTTGACTTCGCATACATAATGCAGCACGGCGCCCCCGGAGAGACCGGCCTCCTGCAGGGTTACCTGGAGATGCTGGGAGTTCCCCACTCCACCTGCAGCGCATTCGTCACAACCGTAGCCTTCGACAAGTATTCCTGCAAGAGCTACCTCAGGGACGCAGATTACGTAAAGCTTGCCCCTGACGCCTTTGTAAGGGAGGGGGACGATGTTGAGGAATTCAGCCGCAAGGCCGTGGAGAAGCTTGGCCTGCCGCTGTTCGTGAAGCCCACGGACGGAGGCTCCAGCTTTGGCATCACCAAGGTGGAGAAGGCCGATGACCTCCCCGCCGCCATCCGCTTTGCATTTGCAGAGGGCAACACCGTAATAGTTGAGGCTGCCATAAAATGCGAGCACGAGCTCACCTGCGCCGTGTACTTCAACGGCAAGGAAGTGAAAGCCCTTCCCGTCATCGAAATCATATCCAAGACCGGATGGTTCGACTACGACGCCAAGTACAACGGACTCAGTGACGAGGTCTGCCCCGCAGAGATTCCGGACGCCCTTAGGGACAAGATCCAGGACATCTCCAAGCGCATCTACAAGCACCTCGGCTGCAAGGGTCTGGTGAGGATGGACTACATATCGGCCCCGGACGGAATATACTTCCTGGAGGTGAACATAATCCCCGGCATGACCAACGCGTCGCTGGTTCCCAAGATGGTGCGCGCCGCCGGAATGGACATCACCACCTTCCTTACGGAGGTCATCGAGAACGCATAGCAAATGCTCCTTTCGGACTTTATCAAACAGGGTATAAGTGCCCTTGAGCCCCTCTACCCCACAGCGGAGGCGCGCAGCATAGTCCTTATGCTGTGCGAAGAGCTCATCGGCACAAAGAGCTATACCCACATTGTGGACCCGCAGTACCAGATAGACAAAAAGGGCGTACAACCCCTTGCAGAGGCCATGCTGCGCCTCCAGAGCGGGGAACCCATACAGTATGTAATAGGTAAGATGGAGTTCTGCGGACACACCTTCAAAGTGACGTCGGACGTCCTTATCCCCAGGCCGGAGACGGAACTGCTTGTGAGGGAAGCCATCAAGATTGCCGACCGCATGAAGAGGATGCGCATCCCTTACGGAAAGTCCGCTGAGCCCGTCCGCGTGCTGGACCTGTGCACGGGAAGCGGCAACATTGCATGGAGCATAGCTCTGGGCGTTCCCGGTGCCCGCGTGGTTGGCGTAGACATCTCGGAAGCAGCCCTGGACGTAGCCAGGGGGCAGGATTTCTCGCAGGCCCTCAAAGCAAGCGGCGCCCTGGCTCCCACCTTTGTAGCCGCCGACATCCTGGACACGGAGCAGGAATTCAACTACGGAGAATTTGACCTGGTCCTTTCCAACCCGCCGTACATAATGGAAAGCGAAAAGCCCACGCTACGCCGCAATGTGGTGGACTACGAGCCTTCCGACGCCCTGTTCGTAAGTGACGATGATCCGCTGGTGTTCTACCGCGCGGTTGCCAGGTGGTCGGAACGCTTCCTTTCCCAGGACGGCAAAGGCCTCACGGAAATAAACGAAGTCCTTGGCCCTGAAACCCGCAACCTGTTTGCCGACTCCGGCTTCTCCCAGGCGGAACTCATGAAGGATTTCTACGACAAGAACCGTTTTGTGTTCTACACCCGGTAGAAGAGAATCAAAATTTCCCGGGTTTTGTGGGAGATTCCGTTTGAAACGGATGCTTAAAAACAGCCCTTGGCATATGCCAGGGGCCTTTTTTTGAAAGTAAACGTTTCATTTTTGTTGAAACGGATACTTCTTTGGAACTTTGCCACAAAGGAACCGGGCTCTAATTCCGGGAAAGAAAAAATGAATTGGAAAATGCTGTTTGCGGGCGTGGTCTGCGCCCTTTTGACGGGGTGCGGGAAGGACAGTCCGGAGCCCGCCCCGGAGGCCCTTTCCGGGTCCAAGTATTTTACACTGGAGCAGGTGGCGGAGCTGCTTGCGGGCGTTCCCATCGGCCCGGAACAGATGGAAGAGGTGCACGACGCGGCAACTTCATCGGCAGATAATGGTTACGACCACGAATACCTTATGGAAAGCCTCTTTGCCTCTCCGGGCGCAGGTATTGGGGACTCTCCCGGAACAAAGGCGGCAAAGGAGTATAGCCGGCCGCTGAGGGACCTGCTCCGGGAAGCCATACTTTCCACCAAGGCGGGGGAAAACTCCCAAACCATGCTGGAGGCTCTGGAAAGCTCCGACGTACAGATATACTGGCCGTATGCGGAAAATTGGGATAAAAAGGCAGAGCCTGTGATAACCTTCGACCCCGGCAATCCCTGGGACGATACCTCAACGGGTTACACGCTTTCCGGGGAAAAGGTGCTGGTAGACGAGCAAATAGCCATGGAGCGCCCCGTGTGGGTTGTTTCCAGAAACTCCGACGCCGGCTACACTTCGCTTGAGATGCTCCGGCGCCAGGACCCGGACTGGGGTAGCGGCGGCGGAAGCATATATGTGAAGCCTCGCGCTGCGGCAGCCCAACTGCAGACGCTGGTGCTCAAGAGTTTTACCTCTCACCGCCAGTTCGACAACTGGTTCTGCGGCGGAAGCGAGTTCATGGTGAGGATTGGCTCAGTGGAAAATTTCACCGCCTCCACTGAGGCTGAACTCAAGCTGTACAAGCCCGGAGTCACGGAATTCATGGTGGTGGTAAAAAGGAGCCAGAAAGACGAGGAAATACCTTTCAATGTAATTCTTGTCTCCGAATGGACGTCCAAACTTCAGAGCTGCGCCTTCATGATCACAGAAGACGACGGCGGCACCCGCACCAGCTGGAAATGGGTCTCCAAGGTAATCATCAAGAATCAGAGTTACGGCATTGACGTAGACATTCCGTTCAATTCAAGGGACGATATTGTCTGGCGCGGTTCGCTTACCCGCAAATACATAGAAAAGTATAGCGGGCAGAGCTGCGGTTACGGGGATGTGGAAGCCGTGCTGGAACTTATTTAAGGGACAGCACCGCCTGGGCCAAAAGCAGGTCTTCAGGTGTGGTTATCTTGATGTTGGTACGCTCTCCCTCAATGCAGAGGACCGGAATGCCGGCGGCGCTAACCACGGAGGCATCGTCCGTGAAGAGGGTGTCATAACCACGGTCGTAGGCCTTTTTGAGAACTTCGCTGTGGAAAATCTGGGGTGTCTGGACGCCCCAGACAGCGCTGCGGTCTACGCTCCCGGTAACCTCAAAGGCACCGTCTTCTCTCTTTGAAACTGCCTTTAGGGTATCCGTACAAGGGGTTGCCGGGATTACGGCCGGGGCGTTTTCCGCGGCGGCGAAGAGCTCGCGGATCTTGGCTACGCTAATCAGGGGACGTACGGAGTCATGGACAGCCACAATAGCTCCGTCAGGAATATGCTGGAGGGCGTTTTTCACGGAATGGAAACGGGTGAAACCGCCTTCCACCATCTTTTGCGGGCAGGTGAAACCGTCCTTTGCGCAGTACTGTCTCCACCATCCAATATGGGCCTCCGGAAGTACGGTAACCACGTGAATGTCCGGCACCGCTTCAAGGAATCTTTCAATTGTCAGACGCAGAATAGGCTTGCCGTCAAGCAGCAGGAACTGCTTGGGGACATCCGCTCCCATGCGTACGCCGGAGCCGCCTGCTGGAATGACTAAAAATTTCTTCCTGTCCATAGCAAAAACTTTGGGCGAATATAAGATTTTTTTAGTAATTTTACACGATTATTGAAAACATACTTTTAGCACCCCTATAGAATGGCTTTTAGATTCCTGAACCAAGAGCTCGCAATGGACCTGGGGACGGCCAACACCGTCATTTTCCAGAACGACCAGATCGCCCTTGACGAGCCCTCGATCGTAGCAATAGACAACCAGTCGGGAAAGTGCATCGCCCTTGGCCAGAAGGCTAAGCTTATGCATGAGAAAACCAACCCCGGCATCAAGACCGTACGCCCTCTCAGGGACGGCGTCATCGCAGACTTCAATGCTGCAGAGATGATGATCCGCGGTTTCATCAAGCAGGTGAATTCCCGCCACCACAGCCTCTTCACCCCCAACCTCAAACTGGTTGTGGGCATCCCCTCCGGTTCCACGGAAGTGGAAATCAGGGCCGTCCGTGACTCATCGGAGCACGCCGGAGGCCGTGACGTCTATCTGATTTATGAACCCATGGCGGCAGCCCTGGGTATAGGCCTTGACGTAGAGGCTCCTAAGGGAAACATGGTGGTGGACATCGGAGGCGGCACCACGGAGATTGCAGTTATCTCCCTTGGCGGTATCGTGCAACAGGAGTCCATCCGCGTTGCCGGTGACGTCTTTACCGCAGACATCCAGAACTACCTGCGTCAGCAGCACGTGATAAAGGTGGGTGAAACCACGGCGGAGCGCATCAAGATTGCCGTAGGTTCCGTCATCCCCCAGCTGGACGTTGAACCGGAACCCTTCCTGGTCCGCGGTCCCAACCTCATGACAGGCCACCCGGTAGAGGCCCTCATCCCCTACCAGGAGATAGCCCACTGCCTGGACAAGTCCATCGCCCGCCTGGAAGCCGCAATCCAGCAGGTCCTGGAGCAGACTCCCCCGGAGCTGTACTCGGACATCGTGGAAAACGGTATCTTCCTCAGCGGCGGCGGAGCCCTCCTGAGGGGCCTGGACAAGCGCCTCTCGGAAAAGGTGAACATCCCGTTCCACGTGGCGGAAGATCCTCTCCGCGCAGTGGCCCGCGGCACCTGCATCGCCCTCAAGAATACGGACAACTACTCCTTCCTCATGCGCTAAAACATGAGAAGGCGTACCTGGATTCCTGCACTCATAAACCTTGCGGTCTTCATAATCCTGGAGGCCGCATGCGTGCATTTTATGTCCAGGAACGGGGAACTGCAGCGTGAGTGGTTCGCCTCCGGCGCACACGCCGTGACGGGAACCGTGGGCGGCTGGACTCAAAGCATCGGGGAGTACTTCTCCCTCAGGGGCACCAACCGCCAGCTGGCCCTAGAGAATGCCATGCTTATGGCAGAACTGGGCCGCACGCGTGAAATGCTTAAGGAGGCCCGCATAGACACCATGAAATACGGCTCATCGCTGCGTGGATATGAATACATTCCAGCAGAGGTGGTCCGCGTGAGCCGAAGCAAACAGCACAATTACATAATCATCAACAAAGGCTTTGAAGACGGCATAAAGGAGAAATCCGGCGTCATAACCTCCGCAGGCGTGGTGGGAATCGTGGAAGCGGTGAGCGCGCATCATTCATTTGCGTTCTCCTTCCTCAACAGTGACATTTCCATAAGCGCCCGCCTGGGCGGGGAGCAGGGCGCCGTGGGGCCTCTGGTATGGGACGGAAGGCATTCCAACAGGGCAGTGCTAAAGGAAATCCCTCTCCAGTACAAGTTTGCCCCCGGAGACACCGTGTTCACCAGCGGCCATTCCCTCATGTTTCCGGCGGACATCCCGCTAGGTACGGTGGGAGAGGCCCGTATGGTAAACGGCGCCACCAATGAGATCCAGGTAACCCTGTTCCAGGATTTCAAGAGCATACGGTACGTGAGCATCGTCCATAACAAATCACTTCAGGAAATAGAGGAGGGCGGCCTATGAGAAAATCCAGTTTCTGGGCAGCCTACCTGCTGCTTCTGCTTGCACAGCTGCTTCTGTCCAACTTCTTCAACCTCACGCCTTACCTGATGCTGTCCATCCTTCCCGTGATGGTGCTCTGCATATCAATCAGGATAGGGACCGCCGGCGCAATGCTCATAGCGTTCGCCACGGGCCTTGTGGTGGACGTGCTGTCTGAAGGCCTTCTGGGGCTCAACGCCTTTGCGCTTGTCCCGGTGGCGTTCCTCAGGAAACCTATCATCGGCCTTATTTTCGGCAATGAACTGTTCGCCCGCGGGGAAGATTTCTCGCCGCGCCGCAACGGCCTCTGGAAAACCGTCCTTGCCACAGTGCTGGCCCAGGCGGTATTCACCCTCCTTTATGTGTGGGCCGATGGCGCCGCCACCCGTCCCTTCTGGTTCGATGCCGCCCGCTTCGGGGCCTCCCTTGTGGCCGGAACCCTTCTCTCGCTAGCCTGCCTGCCTTCCCTGGCGCCGGATACCCGTAAATAATGAAGCAGGATTACAGGCATATAGTTCTGCTCATAGGCCTGGGAGCGGTGGTACTGCTGCTTCTGGGTAAGATTTTCTCCCTGCAGATCCTGCATCCAAGCTTCAAGGAAGACGCGGACCGCAACTCCACCGTGTACGAGACCATCTACCCCACCCGCGGCATAATCTATGACCGGAACGGCAACATCATCGTAGGCAACAAGGTGGCATACGACATCATGGTAACGCCCCGCGAGGTCAAGGCCTTCGACACCCTGGCCCTTGCCGCCGTGCTGGACGTGACTCCGGATTTCATTAAGGAGAAGATGGCGGATTTCAACAAGCGCCGCCGCGCCATAGGCTTCCAATCCGTGACCATGATGCGCACCGTGCCTGCGGAAACTTACATGCGTTTCGACGAGGTCAAGTACAAGTTTCCGGGCTTCAAGGGGCAGGTGCGCGGCATACGCCAGTACCCCATAAACGCCGGCGGAAACCTCCTGGGATACGTCTCGGAGGTGAACCAGGCATACATCGACAGGCATCCCGGGGAGTACAAGAGCGGGGACTATGCCGGAATGACGGGCATAGAGGCCGCGCGTGAGAAGGAACTCCGCGGAGAAAAGGGTTACCATATTTACCTCAGGAATTCCCGCAACCAGATTGAGCAGCCGTACCGGGACGGCGCGGAGGACAAGGAGGCCATACCCGGAAAAGACATCGTCACAACCATTGACGCGCAGCTCCAGCAGTACGGGCAGGAGCTCATGGAGGGGAAGGTGGGGTCCATCGTGGCCATAGAGCCTTCCACCGGGGAAATCCTGGCATTGGTATCGTCCCCGGGTATAGACGTAGAGCAGCTGGCCGATATAGGAAAGTACTACGGCGAGATTTCCAAGAATCCGTATAAACCCATGTACAACAGGGCGGTGCAGGCATCGTACCCGCCGGGATCGGTGTTCAAGCTGGTGAACGGGCTCATCGGCCTGGAAGAGGGCGTGCTGCGGCCGGAAATGACCTACCCGTGCAGCCAGGGTTACCACTTTGGTGCAGGCCACAAGCTTGGCTGCCACGTGCACAAAAGCCCCCTAAACATGGAAGAGTCCATAATGATGTCCTGCAACGCGTACTACTGCTACGTGCTCAAGAACATACTGGACAACAAGAAGTACGATAACGTTGCCGACGGCCTGGACCACTGGCGGGAGATGGTGATGAGCTTCGGCTTCGGGCGCAAGTTGGGGAGCGACTTTCCGGCGGAGCTGTCCGGCAGTATTCCATCGTCAAAAACCTACAACAAGGCATACGGGAAAGGCCGGTGGAATTCCACCACGGTTATCTCCCTTTCCATTGGCCAGGGAGAGATTCTGGCAACGCCCATGCACCTTGCCAACCTGTGCGCAACCATCGCAAACAGAGGTTATTACTATATCCCGCATATCATTAAGGAGTCCCCGGGAGTGGAGATTGAAGACCGCTTCAAGGAGAAACAGTACACCATGGTGTCACAGGAGCACTTCCCAAAGGTCATTAACGGCATGTGGAGGGCTGTGAATTCCGGCCCCGGAGCCGGAGGCACCGCCTGGATAGCCCACATCGACTCCCTTGACGTCTGCGGCAAGACCGGCACCGCCCAGAATCCACGCGGAGCCGACAACTCTGTCTTCATCTGCTTTGCCCCCATGGACAATCCGCAGATTGCCATTGCCGCATACGTAGAGAACGGAGGCTTCGGTGCCACATACGCCGCCCCCATGGCGTCGCTCATGGTGGAAAGGTATCTGAAGGGCAAGACATCCCGCCCGGAGCTGGAAAAGAGGATGAAAGAGGCCGATTTACTGTCCCGTGTGAAGCATGATTGAGATTAATTCACATCAGAGGGGCATACGGCAGTCCGTAGACTGGGCGCTCATTGGAGTGTACCTGGTGCTGGTGTTTATCGGCTGGATAAACATATATGCGTCAATCCATTCCACGGAGCCATCGTCCATATTCGACTGGAGTGCCAGAAGCGGAAAGCAGTTCATCTGGATGCTTACGTCTTTCGGGCTTGGCGGGCTTATCCTGTTTGTGCTGCCGCCCAAACTGTGGGAGGGACTGTCCATTCCCATGTACCTTGGCGTGCTGGCGCTGCTGGTGCTGGTGATATTCGTGTCAAAGGACGTGAAGGGGTCGCACTCCTGGTTTGAGCTGGGGCCTGTCAAGTTCCAGCCGGCAGAAATATCAAAGATTACCACATCGCTGGTGCTGGCCCTTATCATGAGCCAGCAGGGGTTCAAGCTGAGCAAGTTCAAGCATTTCATAATTGCCGCGGCGGTTATTGCGCTGCCCATGCTGATTATCATTGCAGAGAGCGAGACTGGGTCGGCCCTGGTATATGTAGGGTTCATTTTTGTGCTGTACAGGGAGGGGCTGTCCGGATGGTGGCTGGGGCTCATAGGCCTTGTAATTGCCCTTTTTGTGGGGACCCTTACAGCAGGGGCGTTCTGGTCCGTGCTTCTTCTTGTTGGTGTGCTGGTGGTCTGCTCCGCTCTCATGGGACCGGGCAAAGAGTTCTGGAAAAGAATTGGACTCGGGGCTCTGTTTGTGGGCATCATGGCACTTGTCCCATGGCTGTGGGGGCTGCTTCAGGATGCTGTCCAGGGACACATGGACTGGATTGCGAATGTTGCCTGGGTACCGCAGGCCGGTGAGACTCAGGACTGGTTCTGGAGTTTCCTACTTAAGATAAAGCCGGTGTATCTGCTGGTTGGTCTTGGCCTTCTTTCAATTCCGTTTATCCTATGGCACGCATACAGGCAGAGGGACAATTTCCTGTATGTCGCCGTGGCGGCTTTCCTCTTTGGCGTGGCGCTGGTATTCTCTACGGACTATATCTTCCAGAATGTACTGCAGCCGCACCAGAGAAGCAGGATAGAGGTTCTCCTTGGCATGAAGGAAGACCTTGCAGGCGTAGGCTACAACGTGAACCAGAGTAAGATTGCCATAGGCTCCGGAGGGCTGTTTGGCAAAGGATATCTGCACGGTACCCAGACCACCTTCGGCTTTGTTCCGGAGCAGTCTACAGACTTCATTTTCTGCACCGTGGGTGAAGAATGGGGGTTTGTAGGGTGCTTCATCGTGATAATGCTGTACGTGTTCCTGATAGTGCGGCTGATCCTGGACTCGGAGCGTTGCCGGTCGCCGTTCACGCGAATTTACGGATACTGCGTGGCATCCTGCGTGTTCATGCATCTGTTCATCAACATAGGCATGACAATAGGCCTTATGCCAGTGATTGGCATACCGCTGCCGCTGCTGTCCTACGGCGGGTCCTCGCTGTGGGCGTTCACCATATTGATATTCATTTTCCTGGCCCTATACCGCGATGAGAAAAAGTACTTTTAAACGGGTTCTTATAACCGGCGCCAGCAGCGGGATAGGGTACGATACCGCCAAGGCCCTGGCCGCTGCGGGATATGAGGTCTTCGCTGCAGCCCGGCGCGTGGAACTCATGGAACCGCTTCGTGAGTTTGGAGTTACGCCTGTGCATCTGGACGTGACCTCGGAGGATTCAATTGCCGCCTGCCTCGCTATCGTGGGTCAGGTTGACGTGCTTGTAAACAATGCCGGATACGGTTACTTTGGGGCCATTGAGAACGTTCCCCTGGACGATGCCCGCCGGCAGCTGGAAGTCAACCTTTTCGGACTTGCGGCGCTTTGCCGCGCCGTACTGCCAGGGATGCGCTCACGCGGCAAGGGCAGAATCATTAACGTAAGCTCCGTCGCCGGACGCGGAGTGCTGTATTTTGGCGGCTGGTACCATGTGTCAAAATATGCAGTGGAGGCGTTCTCGGACGCTCTCCGCATGGAGATGAAGCCTTTCGGCGTGGACGTCGTGCTTGTGGAGCCCGGCGGTATACATACGGACTGGGGTGTAATTGCCGCGGATCATCTGCACGATTCTTCTGTGGGTACGCCGTATGAGGAACCCGCCCTCAACCAGGCCCGCAACATGAAATGGGCATACTCGAGGCGGCTATTGTCAGAGCCCGTCGTAGTGCAGCGCGCCATTTGCCGTGCCGTCAAGGCCCGCCGTCCCCGCACCCGCTACATCGTGGGCTTCGGCGCCAGGGCCCTCCTTCTTGGCCACGCCATCCTCCCCACCCGCTGGTGGGACTCCCTCGCCCGCCTTGGCGGTCTCCCCATCATCCGTGAAGGGTGACGTAATGCCTGGCTTGCTCAAGTAAGCTATGCTGACTTCCTGACTTTCTTTTCAC
>CAMJJZ010000016.1 GCA_946406275.1 uncultured Bacteroidales bacterium
TCTTCGCCGTCATGTTCTGCATGGCAACACTGGTGGTCCGGGTCATCGTGGTGACAGTGGTGCTCTCCGCCTTCTTCGTGGTGGCAGTGGTGCTCCGGGAAGGGGTCGTTGTGCTCGGAGCCGCGCATGGCCGATGCCTTGAAGCCGTCGCCGAACTCTATGCCGCGGACGCCGGGAATGGCAAATATGGCGTGGGAAATCTTTGATTCCACGCTGTCCCAGAAAGGCTCTCCCATGCCTATGGGAAGGCCTTCCGCCACACATTCCACCACTCCGCCAAGGGAATCCCCATCCTGCTCTGCGGCCTTCAGGAGGGCGTTCCAGCTGTCAGGATTGGCGCTGCCGCCAACTTCCTTAAGGCTTGCCTGGATATCGGCAAAGTGCACCATCCTTTTGGCTATAACCCCTGCTGCAACTATGCCAAGGGTGAGCCTGCCGCTGAAGTGGCCGCCGCCGCGGGGATCGTTGTACCCGCCGAACTTGAGGTTGGCCGTGAAGTCCGCATGGCCGGGCCTGGGGTGCTTCCGGAAGCTCTCATAGTCTTCCGGACGGGTGTTCTCGTTACGGAATATCACCGTTACGGGAGCGCCGGTGGTGTGACCTTCGTATACGCCGGAAAGGATTTCCGGGATGTCGCCTTCTATCCTTGGCGTGGTGCCGGAGGCTCCTGCCTTGCGGCGTAGGATATCGTCATAAAAGTCTTCTTCGCAGAGCGGGATTCCGGCGAAGACGCCGTCAACGGTGACGCCCAGAGCGGGACCGTGGGACTCTCCGAAGATGCTCACTTTGAAGTTGTTGCCAAATGTATTCATAGCTTTTCGAACAATTCGTTGAATGTGGGGAAGGATTTTGCCACGCAGGAGGTATCGTCAATGAGGACGGGGCCGTCGGCGCCAAGGGAGGCAAGGCTCAGGGCCATTGCCATGCGGTGGTCGGCATGGGAACTGTAGCTGCCGCCCTTAAGGAGTTTTCCCGTAAGGATTCGCTGGGTAAGGCTGGTGCCGGAAATGGTCATGAGATCCTCTTCTATGGTTACGGGGACGCCCATTTTTGTGAGCATCTCCTGTATTGCCGCGGCGCGGTCCGTTTCCTTGTGACGGAGGCGTTCTACGCCCCTCAGATGCGTTTCTCCAGGGCAGAAAGCGGCAAGGACAGATACCACGGGGAAGAGGTCCGGGCAGTTGTTAAGGTCTGCGTCAAAGGCGCTCAGGGGCGCCCTGGCAACGCGTATGGGGCCGATGGGCTGGTCCAGCTGGGACATGCTGGCGCCTGCCTGCATGAGGATGTCCATGATGGAGATATCGGCCTGGAGGCTGCCGGTGTCAAGGCCTTCTACCTCAACTTCTCCGAAGATGGCGCCTGCGGCAAGGAAGGGGGCGGCGCCGGACCAGTCAGCTTCTATGGCAAAACTGGCCGCCTGATAGCGCTGGCCGCCTTTTATCTTGAAATTTATGCCCGTGCAGAGGCTCCAGTCCTGGGTTTCCAGGAAGTCCTCTCCCCCCTCCATTTCAGAGCCGATGCGAATGCCGAACTTTCCAAGCACGTCCACGGTAATGAAAAGGTAGGGGATGCTCCGGGGGTCGCTCACATAAAGCATTGATTTTCCGTCACATAGCGGAAGAGCGGCAAGAAGGCCGGAAATAAGCTGGGAGCCTCCTTTGCCGGAAACGTCGGCCCTTCCGGGAATTATTGGCCCGGCAACCCTGAGAGGAAGGTAACAATCTGATTTTCTGTGGTCTGAAACAACTCCGTTACTTGAAGATGTTTCCGGCAAGCCAGATGTAACAGGATTGTTAACCTCCGGATAGAGCCTCACTCCGCAGGCCGCCATTATGTCGTGGGCGTCCGAAAGAGGGCGGTTAAGGAGAGTCTTTTCTCCCGTCACAAGTACCTGATTCTTAGCCACTGAGGCAAGAATCGGGATGACGAAACGGGTCAAAAAACCGGACTCACCGGCATGTACGGCCTCAATGTCCAGGCTCTGAGGGGATGCTCCTATACCTGTTATAACAAGGGTGTTACCTTCGCGTACCACAGTTGCCCCCAGGGTCCTCACCAGCGCAATGGCGGATTCGTTGTCTCCGCACTCGGAATAACCGGCAAGACGGGAGGTCCCGCCGGCAAGTGCGGCAGCCACTATCGCCCTCTGTGCAAAGCTTTTGGAGGAGGGCATCGTGAGAGGCCCGGCCTTCACAGGACGCCACTCTCCGTACACGGCCTTTCTCATTTCCGCCGATGTCCACTGCCCCGGTGCGGCCGCTTCTTCTTCCGAGACGCAGGCGTATGTGAACGGGGCTCCGCGGCGGAGGGCTTCCAGGCGGGATTCGCGCCCCTTGTCTCCCATGCAGAAGGCAATCAGGGTCCCCGGCGCGGCTTTGGCGTAGAGGCTCATCACGGTGTCCACATCGGCCTTTGAGCGCGCTGTGGTGACGATTTTAACCACCTCGCCGCCATACATGCGGGCCCTTTCCAGGACACCCTCAAGTACTTCCTTTTGTGGAGTTTCTGTATAGTTGTGGTATGAGCGGATAAGCACCGTTCCGTAATTGCGGCAGGCCTCGCGGATGCGCCTTCCAACGGCGGCGGGGGCTTCCATCTCCAGGTCCACGTACTTTGCCCCGGCCTCTATGGCCAGCTCCAGCAGTTCCGGAGCCTGCGGCTCCTCGTCCAGGCGGCAAGTGGCCACAAGGGGGACGTCCGTGTCCTGGAACAGGGCCTGAATCTCCTCTTCCTCAAGGGCGCAGCGGTCCAGGCGGATTTCCGCCATCTCCTCCGTCTCAAGGGCCTTCAGGATGTCTTTGTATTCCTTATTCTGTATGGAGGTGCAAATCATACTCTTTCACAACAACTTCCCCTATCTTCACGGGAAGCACCAGTTTCACTTTGTCCGCTCCGGTGGCCTTCTTGTCCTTAATCATGGCTGTTTCAAGGCTGCTGTAAGGGCATTCCGTGGGAAGATGAAGGCTCCGGAAATCGGCCGTCAGGCGCGCTGTAAGGCCCTTTTCCGCAATTCCCTCACGCTCCGACATCTCCGCAGCCATTATTATGCCTATGGCCACCGCCTCGCCGTGAAGGATATCATCCCCAGCCTCCAGCGCCTTGTGTTCTATGGCGTGCGCGAAGGTATGGCCCAGATTCAGCACCGCCCGTTCTCCTTTTTCCAGAGGATCGCGCTCAACGATAGATTCTTTAATTGAAGCCGCCTTTATAATCAGCTCTCCGGTAACACCGGAAAGAGCTTGATTATAGGCCGATTCATCGGCGATGATGAAGGTTTTGAGCATTTCTGCAAGGCCGGCCTTGTACTGGCGGGGCGGGAGGGTGCGGAGAACCTCCGGGCAGATGGCCGTGAACTCCGGCATGCGGAAGGCGCCAAGCATGTTCTTGTATTCCAGGAAGTTGACCCCGGTTTTTCCGCCGATGGCCGCGTCCACCTGCGCCAGAAGCGTCGTGGGCAAGTTTGCATAGCGGATGCCGCGCTTGTAGATTGCGGCCGCAAAACCCGCCAGGTCCGTGGTGATTCCGCCACCTACTGCCAGCAGAAGCGCATCTCTGGTGGCGTTGTTCTCCAGGAGCCACTTGCAGATTTCCATGACGGTACCCATGGTCTTAAGGGACTCCGACGTGTCTATGGACACAGCCCCCACAAATGTTCCCGCTTCCCAGGCAACCCATTCCACGTTGCGGTCACATACCACAAACACCTCCCTCTCCCCGTGAAGCAGTGATGCCGCTTCGCGGAGAGTCTTGCAGGAGGCTATTCTAAACTTTTCGCTCATATCTTACAAAGATAAGCGAAAAATTTATTATTTCAGATACGGATTGTACTTGTCGAAGGGTGTATATGACATCCAGTCTATTTCCAGCTCGTAGGGGTACAGGGGCTTGTCCACAGATTTTGGATTTGTTTCCACCGGCCAGTTGTTGGTATGCCAGAAATTGAGCCTGTACTTGCTCTTAAGGCAGGGAACGCCGGTTTTGGACGGCTGGTCGGGGAACACTTTCTTGCCTTTATAGTCCCAAAGCACTATCTTTTTCCCGGTCTCGGGGTGAATCATCCACCATACCATCCTGTCCGGATACCAGTCCCAGCCGTAGGTGTAGAACTGAGCAGAGGCATCATAGCCTTCAATGGCCTCTATCTTGGCCGGTTTGTTCTGGCGACCGGTAAAGGGCGTGTTTGGAACGCGCGTAACAGTGCCGTCCGGGTGACGCACCTCACTGCGCCAGATGGTCTCCAGGATCTCTCCCGTTGCCAGATTGATAATCCTTCCTACACGGTTGTGGGCGCCTCTTTTTCCTGTCCATGTGCCCACATAAATAATCCTGGGATCGGCCAGAAGCCACTCTATGTCTATCTCGCTCTGCCCAAATTCGCGGTCTATGTTATAGGTAAAATACCCCACCACGGCACCAGTGTTGGGCTGAACGTCACGGATGTCCGGGACCTTGATACGGGCGCTGTAACTCCCGTAGAAGGTATAGTCCTTGGAAATGATTTCCGGTCCGCGGCCTGCTCCTGCGGGATCTTCAGGGTCTATCCTGTACATCATCACCGCCGTACCGTCCTCCGACAGGGAGGGAAAACCGGAGAAATAGCGGAAATCCTCACCGGACCGCCTGTAATTATAGTCGAAGTATGCCGATTCCTGTCCGGAGAAATCCTCGGTAAAGGCTCCGTGGAACTTAGGCTCCTGGCCATTGGCTATGCCGGACCAGAGCAGGAAAATGCCTGCGGCAACAAGGATTTTATGCTTCATTCTTGTACGGGTGTATACTCAATCCAGTCCACTTCAAGTTCATAAGGATAGAGCGGTGCCTGGATAGAGGAGGTGTTGCCCTCTGCGGGGCAGAGTTTGCTGTGATAATACCTGAGATACAGGCGTAAAGGCTCCTGCGGAACGTTTTCCGTCCTTTCCGCCAGAATGGTCTTGTCGGCCGATGCCGCCGTCTTCACCCACCAGACAACCTTGTCGGCAGTCCAGTCTATTCCGTAAATATAGAACCGCGACGCGGCGTCGAAGTTGTTGACCGACGGTTTATAGGCCGAGTTCTCCACATAGACCCTTTCCTTGTCCGCCAGGCGGAGCTGAAGGGTAATATCGTCGGTCCCGAAGTCCGGATCGTCGTCAAACAGGGAAAGGTCTACGCATATCCCCGCCGTAGGCTGCACCTTGGCAATATCCGGCATCCTTATCCTTGCCGATACGGTCCCGAACGACACAAATTCCTTTGAAGTGAGGATAGAACCTCTCTCCTGGCCGGCAGCGTCCTTGGGGTCTACACGGAGCATCAGGATGGTTTTCCCGTTCTCCGAAAGGGACGGGAAGCCCGGATAATATCTGAAATCTTCCCTGGTCTGATTCAATTCAAAGCCAAAGTAGTCCGAACCCTCCCTGGAATTGAATTCTTCAAGGAAGGCGTCCATCAGTTCGACGTCTTTGTGCTTTTCCTCCGGAGGAACCACCGGACCCGGAGGCTCCGGTGGCTCAGGAGGCTCCGGCTGCGTCTGGGGCTTTTCCTGGCAGCCGAAGATTGTTAAACCAACCAACAATAATGAAAAGAATCTTCTCACGGCAATCAATAATTATTGTCTTCGCGCCATTTTATATTAAGTTCGTCGTAAGGCTCGTACTTCATCCAGTCAATTTCCAGGCAGTATGGATATTTAGGGGCCTCTGTGGACCTGGGGTTGGTATCCACGGCCCAATCGCTGGTGTGCCAGAAATTGAGGAGATAGGTTGTGGGTGGCTGGGGAATGCCGGAGAAATTGGGTGTTGTGCCGGAATAGTCCCAGAGGATGACTTTCTCTCCTGTTTCCGGATGCTGAATCCACCAGGTAAGGCGGTCCGGATACCAGTCAAAGCCATAGACATAGAAGCGCTTGGACGCATCGTATCCTTCAATTGGGGCTATAGTGCGGGGCGTCAGGGCGGCATCGTCACCACTGTCGAAATTGTGGTTGCGGTTGCCGTCGTGATAGGAGCGGTAGTTTGTATAGAGAATCCTTCCCGTTGCCAGGTTAATGGTACGGCCAACTCTCTGAAGGTTGTTCACGTTGTTGGGGTCGCTGGTCCAGGTGCCGATGTAGATTATCGTAGGATCGGCAATTAGCCACTCGAAGTCTATCTCGCTGAGACCGAAACCCCTTGTGTAACGATATGTGAAATAACCGACTACAGTGCCAATGTTGGGCTGTACTTTCTTCACGTCAGGGACCCGTATACGGGCGGAATAGGTCCCGAAATGGGTGCTCTTTGACGTGGAAATCTCCGGTCCGCGGCCGGCACCCGCCGGATCTGTGGGCTGGATGCGAAGAAGCATCACGTCTGTATCCTTCTCCGTGAGGGAAGGAACGCCACAGAAGTATCTGGGGGCGTTTCCGCCACTGAAATACTGAGGCTTGGAAGAACTGAAATCTTCCGTGAAAGCCTTCATGAAGCGGCTGTCGTTATCCTGGGCCGATGCCAGAAATGCAGACAGGCAAGCAGTGATGACGGTAATCAGTATGGTCGGTTTTCTCATTTTAAGATGGTTTTAAAAAGGGAAGGCGGAACGGCGATTCCGCCCTCCCTGGATAATAACGTTTAAAGGATTATCTTGCCGCTGACTTCGTCAATGAAGTAATCCTTGCCGAAATAAGTGAAGCTCCATACGTTACGTACGTTGAACATCACGTAGACAGTTCCGGTCTTCGTTGCGGTGTAGCATACGCCAGTGCCCTCGCCAAGAGCGTCAACAGGTGAGGAGAAGCCCCACTGGTCGCCCTGGGAGTAGTTTGCGCTGCCGGTGAGGTCACCGTCATAAGCGGGAACGGATACGTTTCCGACACCGGAATCCCACCAGTTGAAGAACTGGACGAAGATGTTCTCGTCGGCAGGAGTGGGCTCGTCGGCGATGCACATCCAGAACAGGCCGCTGTCGTTGATGTTGCCGTCCCACTTGAGCTGTGCGGAGAACTGGATCACGTCACCTTCCACAACCTCGATGGGCTGGTAGATTGTCACGTTATGAGCCCAGTCGTGATACTGGTTCTCACCACCAAGGCGCAGGCAACCGCCCTTGCCGCCGGTAGGACCATCCTCGGTATAACCGAACTGAACTACGAATGAAGGGACGCCGGGAGTTCCGCCGTAGCCGTCATCCGGGAGGGATGCGTCGGCGCTGACCCATGTCCAGTACTGTGCATCTTCTTCCTCCATGGAACCGCCCTTGATAATCTCGTTGTAGGCAATTACCTCAACCTTGGCCTCATAAACATCCTTGTCGCCGCCAAGACCGGTAACCTCTGCCTTAACGGTGTAGGTACCATAATTAGCAAAAGTGTGAGAGATCTTGAAATCGGAACCGGTTTCGCCGTCGCCGAAGTTCCAGGAAATGGACTTGGCATTCTCGGAAGCAGTGGCGTCGAATTCAACCACCTTGCCGAACTTGCCGGCGCGGTCTGTCTTGGGAGTAGCGGTGAAGTAAGCCTTGGCTGCACCTGCAAGCGTCAGAGTTGCCTCCTTCTTGGCGGTAACGCCATCGGCATTGGCAACAGTGAGTTTCACGGTGTACTCACCGGCAGAAGCGTATTCGTGCCTGGGAGAGGCTTCCTTGGAGCTTTCGCCGTCGCCAAAGTCCCACTTGTAGGAAGTGGCATTTGCGGACTTGTCGGTAAAGCTGACCTTGAGGCCGTCTACTGCATAATCGAAATCTGCGGTAGGGGCAGCTGCGGGCTCGTTATTACCGCCTTCATCATCCGGCTTTTCGCAAGCTGCAACGGCTAAGGCCATGGCAGCCACTGTAAAGAAATAGAAAAGTTTCTTCATAAGCTAAATGGGTTAAAAAGGTTATTAATATATAGGGAATAAACTTCTGATGTCGCTTTCAGGCTTGTCTTCGGCAACGTTGTCCCAATGCTGGCTGTTAAGGTCCAGGACTATGACCACGCTGGTATAGTTGTCCGCAAGCTCGTATTCGGTAGGGTTAGTTATCTCAAGCCCAAGTACAAGCAGTTTATACTCCGTCCCGGTATAAAGGGAGGTCTGCTGCAGGGCCAGTTTCTTCATGTCGATGCCAATGTAGCAGGTTCCGCCGCTGTTTCCGGCTTCGACGGAAATCTTGCCGGGAATGGTGCACAGATCCTGTGGCAGGGCTGCCGCAGGTGTGCCCTTTTCTGTGTATTCCGCTAGTTTCCTGGATGTCTCCGCGGCGCTAACGCCCAAATCCACGCTGAAAGCCTTCTGCTGTGAGAAATACCCGGAACGAATCACGCCCAGAGCCACCTGAAGTATGCCGGACTGTTTGTCGTACGTGCAGGTATACACGGAGTTCTGGTAGAAAGGCCCTGACGGTATGGGATATGAGTTATCCAGTCCGGTTACGGTTGCCTGAGGGATATAGACCTTTGCAAATCCGTAATCTTTGGTTGCATCGTTTTCACTGCAGGCCGCAAGGCCGGTAAAAAGTGCAATGAATAGTATTTTGACTGCGTTTTTCATTTATCAGTTGTATTCAGGGTTCTGGGTGATGGTGCCGCCGGAGTTTGCTATTTCCTTCCTGGTGAAGGGCAGGTAATAGTTGCGCTCATAGAATGTCCTGGTGGCAACGGTGGTGTAGGAGTACTGGTAACCGCCAAGGTTGTTGCGCCTTACCACGACACCCTTGATGGAACGGTTCAGTACGGACTCTGCGTCTTTCCAGCGAAGAAGATCCCAGTAGCGGTGGTCTTCGAAGGCCAGTTCCACCCGGCGCTCCTGCTTGACTGCGGCACGGAAATCGGCCTTGGAGGTGGTTGTAACGGCGGGGAGAAGGGTGCTGGCGCTGTTCCTGACCTCTGTAAGGGCTTCTCTGGCGGTGAGGCCGTAGCCCTTGGGATCCGAATCCGGACCATAGGCTTCGTTCATTGCCTCTGCGTAATTGAGAAGCACTTCGGCATAGCGGTACAGGGGCCAGATGTGGTCCGTGCTGCCGCCCTCGATCAGGTTGAGGTTGGGAGCCAGGAACTTCTTCAGATAGTATCCGGTCTTGGAAGCGCCGTTGACCCTCTGGTCGTATGCGGCGCCTACAGACTGGTCTATGACGTTTCCGTTCCAGGTACTGCCGTTATAGACTATGGTAGCCTCCATTCGGGGATCCCTGTTGGCGTACGGGTCCAGAGTCTCGGGGCCGATGTACTCGTATGCGTCCACAAGGTTCTGGGTGGGGCAGATGCCGCTGTTCCCTCCGCGGGTACCAACCGGATAATTGGCCCTTTCCGGGGCGCTGCCGGCAGCTTTGCGGATAAGGAATATAGACTCTGTATCGCTTGTGGCGTTGTTTTTAAGGAAATAGTTCCCGTAGTTCCTGTTGGCGGGCATCCTGTAGTCCGGATAAGACCTTGCGCCTTCGCCGAAGCCGAAGCCCTTGGCGAAGATGGCCTTGCGGGTATTGATGACATCGGCCGCAGCCTTTGCCGCCTTCTCCCACTTGCTGACATCCCCGTCCGGGTTGTTCCTGGGACTTGCCGCATAAAGGAGGACCCTCGCCTTTATTGCCAGGGCCGTCGTTTTGTCGAACCGGCCAATATCGTCACGGAAATTCCAGTTGGTGACGTCGGCTATGGCGTTTGCCGGAGTGGGATCCAGCGCAACCCTCCAGTCCAGGTTCACCTTGTCCGCATTTTCGTCGATGAGGGTGACGATGTGGTCTACCACCTCGTCGTAAGTGGCCTGGCGGGATAATCCGCCCTCGTCACCTACGATTGGAACGCCGCCGTACATTTTAATGAGCTCTCCGTAGTAGTAGGCTTCCGCAATGCGGGCCTCTGCCCTGAGCCATCCAAGATTGATGACATCACGTTTGTAGGCCCTGGGTTTGTCTGTGCTGTAGACCGTGCCGTCCGGGTTGTAGACGGTGCTGGTGTCCCTGTTCAGGGCCAGGAAGTCCTCTCCGTCCTTGGCGTAATCCAGGAAGAAGCGGGCGGCCCTGATGCCCTCGTAACAATTGTTGTAGAGGTAAGAGACGGGATTCAGATCGGCCGATATGAGTCCGCGGTTGAAGGCGGAGACATCGCTGGTGGGAGCGGTCTGTTCAGCCTCGTCCGAAGCCGATGCGAAGAGGTTTCCGTCTATGACGCTGAACCCGTACTGCATGGGCGTGTAAAACGCATAGGCAAAGCTTGAGAGGGTGCTGGAGCGCGTTTCAAGCCTGTCCATGGTGTCGAAAACATCCACGCGGGTGTTCAGGAAATCAGAGCAGGATGCAGTCACTGCAACCAGTGCCGCCATTACGAATGATTTGAGAATGAGCTTTTTCATATCTTTTCCTCCTGCCTTTTAGAAACTGACTTGTACTCCAAGCATCACCGACCTTGCAGCCGGATAGCCGTAATTGACCGTTTCCGGATCCATCTTGTATTTCCAAAGAACGGTGCTCAGGGTAAGGAGATTCTCTCCCGTGAGACAAACTCTCAGGTTATCCTTCTTTTCCTTGCCGAAAGGCATGTTGTAGCCAACCTCGAGACTCCTGAGGCGCAGGTAGTCGTTCTTCTTAATCCAGAAGGAACTTGCGCGATAGTTGTTGTCGTTCTGCTGAGTGGTGAGACGGGGGAAGGTTGCCGTTTTCCTGGTATCCAGCTTGGCCTCGGGATAATAGACCCAGGCGCCTTTAGCCCAGTCGAAAGCGGTACCGTAATTTATGAAGGGCTGCCACTGGGGATAGTCCAGCAGGTTTACGGTTGAACCAAGGCTTCCCGTGAAGAGGATGGAGAAGTCCAGCTGTTTCCATGCCGCCTCCGCTCCAAAATTGAGCGTGAGCATGGGGTAAGCGGGGTTGCCTACGCAGACTATATCCGTATCGTCAATATAGCCGTCGCCGTCCTGATCCTTGTATTTGAGGTCTCCGGGCTGGACGCTGCCGAACAGGGGAACCGGGAGATTCATGTTCAGGTCTCCGTCCAGATCGAAGTCCGTCATTTCATAGAAGCCGATGCACTCAAGGCCCATCCTGGAACCGTAAGGATGGCCCGTAGCCCTGTTGTAGGCGTATTTTGCACCAACTTCACCCATTTCCAGGATGGTGTTGCGCGCAAAGAGCAGATTTCCGAATATGGAGTACTCGAGATCTCCCTTCCGGTCTGCAAATACCGCCGTAGCCTCCAGGCCGTGGTTGAACATCTTGCCAAGGTTGGAGTAAGCGGTCTGGTTGCCGTTGTAATCCATGAGGGTGCGGTCCAGGGTAAGGATTCCGGTACGGAGGTCGATGAAATAATCGGCCGTGAGGGATACCTTGCCGAACTTGGCATCCACGCCGGCATTGGCCTTGAAACTCTTCTCTGCGGTTATTCTCTCATTGCCGATGAAAAGGGGCCTGATGCCGCTGACGCCTCCACCGAAGGCGGGACCCATGCCGGTGACGAAACTGCCAGTCCAAGTGTAGTACTGGCGGTACAGGTACCTGCCGTCCGTTTCAAATCCGTCGATTCCCACATACGCCTCCGTGGACCCGGAGAAGCCTGCGGAACCTCTTACCTTGAGGTTCTCCAGGGCCTTCCATCCAAGGGAAAGGCTGGGGTAGAAGACATAGCGGTTTCCCGGAGCATAGGCGTCGCTTCCGAACAGGGAGAAGCCCAGGGACGCATCGTACTTGCCGCCGTAATCGTAGTTTACGCGTCCGCTGTAGTTTATGTAACGGTACTTCCAATTATAGAAGGAAGAACCGGTGCCGTTGAAATCCGAAATATGGGCCGACAGGATGGCTCCCACCTTGTTTTCATCGAAGCGTCCGTCCCAGCCGAGGGAGACATTTCCCTGCATCCAGCGCTCCTTTCCTGACGACCAGTAGCCGTTGGAACGGAGGTAGGTGGAAACGTCCGATGTCTGGGCCACGCCGCCGTTGTACCTGGCATAAGTGCGTGTCTTTGCGGTGTTGCCGATGGTCTTGGAATAGAACGAGAAGCCTTCCTGCATGTAAAGGCCCTGAAGGATGGAACCAAGGTCTTCACGGAATTTGAAGTTGGCCTGCATCAGCTTTGTCCTGGACGTGGTCCATCCAAGTCCGGTAAGGGAACCGACGGGGTTGTTGGGATGGCTGGCCGTACCGGAGAAATTGGAGATGGGGTCGGCCGCGAGCTCGTCGTAGATGGGGTAGATGTTTGACGGATAGCTCATCACATCGGCAATGAGTGAATAGATGCTGTAGTTGGGGCGAGTCCTGTCTTCCAGTCTTCCGCCAAGGTCTACGCTCACTGTAAGGATGTCATTGAGCTTCATGTCCAGGTTGGTCCTGACGCCGTATTTCACAAAGGAGGCGTTGTGGGTCCTGTCCGTGTTCTTCACGTTGAGGAAGCCCTGCTGGTTTGCATAGTCAAGAACTACGCTGTACTTTGCCAGGCGGGAGCCGCCGCGGATGGAAAGGTTGGCGTCGGCGTACGTGGCGGTCTTCTTGAGGACCTCATCGTACCAGTTGACGTCTATGCCGTTTCCGGCTTTGAGGTCGTTCATGACCTCGAAGTCGAAGTAGGGATCCCATTCACGGCCATTGTCGTTGCTGTAGGCCTGGTTGTACAGGGAAGCGTAGTCGTAGGAGCCTACGGGCTTCGCTACGTTTATACGGGTCTGGATACCGCTGCGTGTCTGGAAACTGATCTTCGGTGCGCTTTCCTGACCGCGCTTTGTGGTTATGAACACTATGCCGTTGGCACCGTTCATACCGTATACGGCAAGGTCTGCGGCGTCCTTGAGGATGGTCACCGACTCTATTTCCTCCGGAGAGATATACTTGATGAAGTCTGCCTTGACCTCGAATCCGTCCACATAGAACTTAAGCGTATTGACGCCCGTTCCCTCAGCGAAGGAACCTATTCCGCGAATCATCATCCTGGAGCCGCCGCTGCCGGGGATGGCGTCCGTGTCGATGACCGTAAGGCCGGAATACTTACCCTTCAGAGTGGAGGTAAAGCTTGCCAGATCCTGGGCGCCAGCCTGGAGCGGAGCCGCCATGGAAAGTATTACCGCAGCGGCTGCAGAGAGTATTGTACTGTGTCTTTTCATTGTCTCCATGCTTTATCAATAACCGGGATTCTGGGCGATTATGCCTTTGTTTACCTCGTCCTGCCTGAAAGGTTCCAGGAACCACTTGGGGTGCCAGTAACCTGTGTAAGAGTATGCGTCCCAGTAAGAGATAAGGGCGTCCATGGTGTTTTCCCCGCCGGTGCGGAGGAAAGATATTTCCGTCATGGGGCCGCCCAGGATACTGGTGCCTATATCGGGATGTTTCCAATGCTTCACATCGTAGTAGCGCTGGTTTTCCTCAAAGAATTCCAGTGCCTTTTCCCTGACGATGAGCTGACGCAGCTTGGCCTGGTTGGTTTCCGATACCGCCGGAAGGCCCGCGCGGTTACGGATAATATTAAGGTAGCGCTGGGCGTTGGTGGCATCCCCAAGCTCGTTATAAGCTTCTGCCAGGTGGAGATAGTTCTCCGCAAGCCTGAACAGGGGGAATTCCAGCCACCTGCGGGCGCCGGCCTTGTAGTAGAACTTGGTGGGAACGCCTATCGAACGGCCCTCCGTAGCACGGGACATGGAAGCGGCTATCTCTTCGCTCTCCGTGAAGCTGCCCATGTACCAGATGCCCTCGTTCCAGTTGGCGTCGCCGTCATTGGAGCGTCCGTATTTGCCGGGAACGCAGATGTCCACACGGAAACGGGGCTCTATGTTGTCTATGTTGTTTGCAAAGTCCGATATGGGCCTTGGAGTGGCTTCCCCGACTACCGGCCAGTCCAGTTCACCGCCTTCCTTATCCCTGTACAGGCGGACGAAATTGGTGAGGACGCCTCGGAGGGACCTTTCGCCGGCATCTACATAGGCAGACCAGTTGTATCCTTCCGTCATGTTGTTGTAGACCTGCTGGTCGGACTCGATCTTGAAGGCCAGGATGGTCTCCGGACCGTTCAGCTGGGACACCCCGCGGCCGTAGTCGTCAATGGCCTGTTCAAAGTCGTTGCGGTTGCCTTCCCCTGCGGTGAAGATCAGGTGTTTGCCGTGAGCGGCTCCCCAGTTGATGAGTGCCAGATGAGCGTCTATGGCATCCTGATAGCGGTTCTTGTCATATCCGCCAAGCCACACAAACTCTTCGTTCTCAGAGTAAGGGATGCCAAACTCCTGGGTATAAGGTTTTTCCGAGTTGAACAGCGGCCTGGAGGCAAAGGTGAGTATCCTTGCTTTCATGGCAAGGGCGGCACCCTTGGTGAGGCGGCCTTCCCATTTGTCTCCGCAGCCGGGTTCTATATCGTACCACGAGTCAGGGAGACGACTCTC
This sequence comes from uncultured Bacteroidales bacterium, assembly GCA_946406275.1. The sequence continues at coordinate 14,280 of CAMJJZ010000016.1, forward strand.
GGCCTCACCAATAAGCTCGAGAGTGTAGTCCAACGTCTCCTTGACTGTGGCGCGGGGGAAATTCAGGTCGTCGGACATGCTGTTGGCCTGGCGGACGATGGGTACGCCGCCCCAGCGCTGGAACATGCCCATATAGCGGTAAGCGATGAGGCCGTAAGCCTCTCCCTTCATGTATTCCTTCATGTCTGCCGGGATATCGTCGCAACTGTCTATGTTGGCTATGACAAGCCAGCAGGCGCGGATGACTTCCCAGTTTTCATTGAAGTTGGCGGGGGAACCCTGGTACTGCCCGGAGGCGTCCAAGGTGGTTGTGGGACCGTTTACCACAAGGTTGTAGCCGGCATGCCAGCTGTATCCGCGGGTTATTTCCCCGGACAGGGAAGCAAGCGTGCCGTGGTTGATGCCCCATCCCTCCGGAAGGCCTTCGCGGAGAGCCCTGTGATATGCCCTCCAGAGCATTCCTTCGGCGTCTTTCCGGTTGGAGAAGACATCTTCAAGATATACGCTGCCGGTTACTTCCGGCATCTCCAGGAAGAGGTTGCAGGAAACGGAGCCGAGCAGTCCTGTTATTATCAGAGCTATGATATTTGTCCTTTTCATTTCCGTGTCCTTTTAGAAGTTGATGTTAACACCGAAGTTGGTGGTTCTGGTGAGAGGGAAGACATAGGAAATGTTTCCTTCGGAGCCGCCAAGGTTGTCCTTGGTCTCCGGGTCTATGCCGTAGCGGCTCATCTGGTCGAAGAATGTGAGGAGGTTGTTGGCATTGGCGTAAACGCGGAGTCCGGAGATGCGCGCCCTGCGAAGGAGAGGCATCTTCTGGTCGAAGGTGTAGCCAATCTCTACGTTCTTGATGCGGAGGTGGTCCGATGAAAGGGCCCAGAGGTCGCTCTTGGGGCCGAAGTCGTAATGGTCCTGGCTGGCGTCGTAAACGGCTCTGGGATAGGTGATGGCGGCGCCGGAGGCCACTTTTTCAGGAGTCCATCGGCCTTCATACTGCCAGAGGAAGGCGTTTCCGGCCCTCTTGAAGAACGGGCTGGTGATTCGGGAAATGTAGTATGTACCCATTGCCGTACCGGAAAGGACCATCTTGATGTCGAAGCCCTTCCAGGCGAAGCCCAGCTTTCCGCCGAAGTTCATGAGGGGACGGTTGGGATATCCGATGGGGCCCATGTCCTTGTTGTCGATGACACCGTCGCCGTTGAGGTCCACATACTTGATGTCTCCAAGGGTGACAGCGCCTGCGGACTGGGCGAAGTACGGACGGTTGTTCAGCTCTTCCAGGTTGTCGTAGAAACCATCGGTCTTATAACCATAGTACTGGCCGATACTGTGACCTGTCTGGTTCATCCAGTCGTAGGGATTGGGGGCCTCTGCCATATACTTGATGGTGTTTTTGGCATACGTGAGGTTGCCCTCGATATAGTAGCTCAGGTCTCCCTTCTTCTCTTTCCATCCAAGCACAAGCTCATATCCGTGGTTGGTCACCTGTCCCACATTCACGGCCGCCGTATTCCAGGTGGGAACGCCGAAGGTGACGGGGATAACGCCGAGAGTGGTGAGGATATCACGCCTGTTTTCGTTGAAATAATCGGCATTGAAATAGAGGCGGTCCGACATGAATTTGAGCTCCAGTCCGGCACTCATCTTCTCCGACTTCTCCCAGGTCACGTCCGGGTTGCCCAGGGCGCCTTCAGCGGAGCCGGTATAGATGGTGTTGTACGTATCCGTAGAGGTACCGAACTGATAGTAGTTACTCTGCAGGGAACCGGAACTGGTGGAGCTTGTAAAGCTGCCGGGACCCATGTTGATGGAGTAGGTTCCGGGAAGGTACAGATAGCGCTTGCCGCCAATCTGGTCATTGCCGACCAGACCGTAACTTGCGCGTATCTTGAAGAAGGTGAAGAACTTGTTCTGCGGGAAGAACTTCTCGTTGGAAACCACATATCCCACAGACGCCGCGGGGAAGAAACCGAAGCGGTGTCCCTTCGCAAAGTTCTCCGTACCGTTGTAGGCGAAATTCAGCTCCAGAAGGTAGCGGGTGTCGTAGTCGTAAGTGATTCGGGCCGATGTTCCGATGAGGCCGCTGGGCGTATTGAAGCTGTCCCCCGGCATGGTATACTTGGTTGCCCTGCCAAGGAGGAGACCGCCAATGTTGTGCTTCCCGAAGTTGCCCTGATAATTAAGGACGATGTCTGAGTAGAAGTCCCTCATACCGCCCCAGGAGCCGGAAGCGTAACTGTCTGCACCCACCGTTCCGCCGAAGAACTCAAGCTCGTTGGGGTTGGTGAGGCTGCGGCGTACTGTATAACGCGGTATGGCGAAAGAACGGACGGCAACCTTGCTGTAGTTTTCCTGATAACGGACGCTGGCCTGGATGTCAAGGCCCTTGAGAAGGTACGACAGGTCGTGTCTCAGGCGCATGGTAACATCCACGCGGGTGTTGGTTGTGGTGCCCTCGGACCTGCTGAGGAGCGCAGGGAGCCAGCCGCCGGTCATCTCATTGTCCGTCCTTTTGTGAAGGCCGTCCTGGACCGAGTTCTGGGGATAGTCGAAATCCACGATAAGCTTGTCGTCTATTATCATGCTCCGGTTGGTGAAGGGGTTGCCCTCGTAGATAATCTGCATGATACCGCTGTACCTGCTGTACAGGGAACCGGTGCCAGGACCCGTTGTGGAGCCGAACTGGCCGCTGGTATTGACGGACAGGGTTGTGTAGGGAAGGATATCCATGTCCACATTGGCCCTTACGTTGTAGCGCTGATACCTGGAACCGGTCTGAACGCCGAAATAGTTGGCGTTCTGCATGATGGACTGCTGGTCAAAATAGTTGAGGGAAACGTAATACTTCATCTTCTCCGCACCGCCGGACACACTCACGTTGGCCGACCACTGCGGCGCCACGCGGCTATAGAGCTCCGCATATGCGTCCGAAGTACCATAATATAAGGCCTCGCTATTCAGCAGTTGTTCCTTCTGTGCGTCGGTCAGGTTCATGGCTGCAACCTCCGCGGGAGTGAAGTCCCTGTTGTTCTGGAATTTCCAGAGATCGTCGTCCGTGAACAGGTAGTTCAGGAGCGGGGTGCTGCCGTAACCGGCCACCTCATTCTGGATAGCCTCATTGCGGAAGAGCGCGTACTCATATGAAGAAAGGCCCCTCTGGACATTGGTGGCGGCGGTAAGGCCGAAGTTTCCGGAGAAACTGACCTTTGGCGCACCCACCTGACCGCGGCGAGTTGTGATGATGATCACGCCGTTTGCCGCACGGATGCCGTAGACAGCCGTGGAGGAAGCGTCCTTGAGAACGCTAATTCCAAGGATATCGTTGGCATTAAGTCCGTTGAGGATGCTCATGGCCTGGCTTGAGGGCTGCTCGATTCCGTCGATGACTATCAGCGGCGAGGTGTTACCAGAGTAGGACGATATGCCGCGGATGGCAATGTCCGCCGCATCCTGGCCGGGCTCACCGGAAACCGTAACGGCGCTGAGGCCGGGAGTTATACCCACCAGGGCCGAGGAAACGTTTGCAACCGGGGCCTGGATGACCTCGTCGCCGGTGACCACCGTAATGGCACCGGTCACGTTAACTTTCTTCTGGGTGGCAAAAGCGGTGACGACCGTCTCCTCAATGAGCATTAGGTCCTCCTCCAGCACTACGTTCCATGGCCCTGACGACGTTGCGGTAAAGCTATAGTCAGCGTAACCGATGCAGGCCACTACCACCACTGATCCGGATGTTACCTCCAGCGAGAATCCTCCGTTATAATCCGTGATGATTCCGTTATTGGTATCCTTTTCCATGACGGTTGCGCCGATGACAGGCTCTCCGGTCACATCCCGGACCGTTCCCCTGACAACGATCTTACGCTGCTGTACTGCTTCTTCCGTTCGGGCAGAGGCCACAAAAAGGGCATCAGATGCCCCTGTCGCCAGTATAACCGGGACTGCAAAAAGGCAGAAAAACAGTTTTCGCATACCTGATTTTGTAATTAGTTGCGTTTTTGTGTGTTATGTGGTTAATGCAAAGATGACCAAAACTATTTACAGTAATATGCTCATTATTTCCAGAAAAAGTCTATTTTTGTACATATCTTTTGATTAGGCATGAAAAAGTATCTTCTTTTATTCATACTGGCAGTACAATATTGGACTTTGGCCGCCCAGGACTTCTACTGCAAGCAAATCAGCATCAACAACGGCCTGTCGCAGTCGGCCGTGACCAGCGTCACGTACGACTGGCGCGGCGCCTTGTGGATAGGGACACGTTTCGGCCTCAACGAATACCGTAACGGAAAACTCCGTTCCTTCGTGGACGACGGTAGCGGACGGATACTTGGCAATTATATCTTTTTCCTTCACACGGACCGCCGCGGCAACCTTTGGACTTCCACGGACAAGGGCCTTTTCATTTACGACCCATCGGCAGACAAGTTCATCCTGATGTCTGATTCTCCGGTCACTTGTGCAGTAGATTCGGAAAACGGGATTTGGTTCGGGTCCCATTTCGGCCCGGATTATTATTCGCACAAGAGCGGAAAGCTTGTAAGAAGCAATTCCGAGACTTACACGGATTACCAGGCGCTGTATAACCTTGACGGAGAGCGCATCCTCTCCATCGACAAGAGGGAGGGACTTGCCATTGAATCGAAGGACGGCAGGGAGTCTCTTCCGCTGGAGGAACTGGGTGAAGGGCTGATCATGGCATCGGCCATCTGCGGAGACCTCCTGTACCTGTCAATAATGAATTATGGCCTGGTGGCATACAGCCTGTCGGAAAGGAAAGCCGTTTTCTCCATAAGGAGCGGGAATGACGGCCTTCCTAACGAGCTCATGCTTACTCTCCTTATCCATGAGGACAGCCTCTGGATGGGCTTTGACGGTGCAGGGGTGCATACGATGGACCTGGACAGCCATATAGTTGAACCCCTGGAAAGGCATCCAGGGCAGGCTGGGGGCAGGATTCCGCTTTCCGTCACCTGCCTGTACGGAGACCCTCACGGAAACGTATGGATGGGTAGCGTGCGGTCCGGTATGGTTGGCCTCAAGCGCTCCCCTATCAGATACTTTGAGATTACGCAGTCGTATCCATCGGCAGAAAACGTAATCATCGACGTCCTGTATTCGAAGGACGGGAATGTGTATCTGGGAACAGACGGCAGCGGCGTGGGAAGGTATAACTCGGTGACAGGAATAGCTCTTTCAAAGGACATGGAGGGCTACAAAGTAACCTCAGTGGCCGATTATGACGACTACAACCTTGTAATCGCCACCTACAACCGCGGATTCTTCCTGATGGACAGGGTCACCTCCGCAATCCGGCCTTTCGTGCTGGTGGACGCCGCCACAAACCGGGAGGAATGCTTCAACAGCAACGCTCCGGTCATATATAATCTGGACGATGGCCGTATCCTCTTCATGGCGGTACATGCCTATATTTATAATCCGCGTACGCGAAGGTTCCAGGCCATAGAGGACGAAAGCGGAGGAATCGGCACTGAACTTATTCCCATCGGCAAGGGAAACGGGACTTTATATGCATATTCTTCGGCAGGACTGTTCTCTATTAACTTGGAAAACCGGACCCTCAACGTGATTTACGAGCCAGACGTTGAGACGGGAAATGTTAATACCGCGGTCTATCACGGTGGACTTATCTGGTTCGGCACCAATTACGGCCTCTTTACCTTCGACCCCAGGAATTCCAAGATACACAAGATAGACTCCGGTCTCTTCTCCAGGGTAAGCCGCCTGGAAAGCAACGGGGCGGACAACCTCTGGATTGCGGCAGACAATTCCCTGTTCCTCAGCAGGAACGGGTTTATGGAGATGACCGGAGAGAACCGCGGCGTTCCGGCAAACGAGATTCTCTCCAGCACCTGCGCGCCGGACGGAACCATCTATCTTGGAGGCACTGCAGGCCTGGTGGAGATAGGGGCGGACTGCTATTTCAGCACAGAAGAGAACAAGAAGGTGCAGCTGAGGGGCCTGTCATCGGGCCGGATTGTATTGCCGTACAATTACGCTTCCCTGGTGATTCCGGTGAACCTGGCCGGAGCCGATCCTTTTGAAAGGATCCTTTACCGTTACCACCTGTCCGGGATGTCGGAAGCCTCTACCGAGACCTTCGAGGACAGCATCTCCCTGCCTGCCCTGAAATCAGGACACTACAAGCTGGATGTGTCCTACCTTAAGTCTGACGGCACGTGGGCGGCGCCCCAGGATGTGGCCGATATAAGGGTCAGGGCGCCATGGTACCTGTCCATTCCAATGATCGTATTCTATGTACTGATAGGGCTGGGACTCATCATTTTCAGCATTGACCGCCTAAGCCGCAAAAGGATTAGGGCCCTGGAAGCGGAACTCCGCGCCATAGACATGGCGTTCACGGCAAAGATTGACGCATACATGGACGAGCATCTTTCCAACCCCCAGCTCAGCGTCTCCGAGATAGCAAACCACATGGCCATGAGCCGGGCAACGCTGTATCACCGGATGAATTCCGCCTTCGGGAAGGGCGTTGCGGAAGTCATTGAAGAAAAGCGCATGGCAAAGGCAGAGGAGCTGCTGCGCTCCAGTTCCATGTCCATACTTGAGATCTCTGAGAGCGTGGGGTATTCCACTTCCCGCTATTTCAGTACCAGGTTCAAATTATATCACAACGGCCAGACACCACTCAAATACAGAAAAGCAAGCAATAATTGATATGATGCACGTAATAGCCCTGGCGGTGCTTCCCGCCATAATCCTTATATATTATACCTATCAGCAGGACAAGCTGCAGAGAGAGCCCGTAAGGAATCTGGTCAAGGCGTTTTTCTACGGATGGATGTCCGTGTT
>CAMJJZ010000017.1 GCA_946406275.1 uncultured Bacteroidales bacterium
GATAGCGAGTGAAAGACATTGTAAGTAATAAACTCAAACGCAAAATTATGATTGACATCAAGTTCCCTGACGGGAGTGTAAGACAGTATGAATCCGGAGTTACCGGATACGACGTGGCAATGGGCATTAGCCCCAGGCTGGCAGAGCAGGTTCTGGCCGTGAATATCAAAAGGCCCGGTGAGCCGGAGACATCCAAAGGCACCACAATCGATGTAACACGCCCCATCACGGAGAACGTGGAGATACGCCTCCTCAAGTGGGAGGACGATGAGGCCAAGAAGGTATTCTGGCACTCATCGTCCCACCTTATGGCAGAGGCGCTGGAGGCACTGTTCCCTGGCGTCAAGTTCGGAATCGGCCCCGCAATCGAGGCTGGTTTCTATTACGATGTGGACATGAACGGCCGCACCCTCACGGACGCGGACTTCAAGGCCATAGAGGACAAGATGCTGGAACTGGCACGCGGCAAGGAGGACTTCAAACGTATCGAAGTCTCCAAGGCGGACGCCATGAAGTATTTCACTGAGAAGGGTGACCAGTACAAGCAGGAACTCATCTCTGAGCTGGAAGACGGCACCATCACCTATTACACCAACGGTCACTTCACAGACCTTTGCCGCGGCCCTCACCTCAAGAACACCGAGGTCATCAAGGCCGTGAAGGTGCTCTCCCTTGCCGGTGCATACTGGAGGGGCGACGAATCCCGCCAGCAGCTCACCCGCATCTACGGCATCACCTTCCCCAAGAAGAGCATGCTGGACGAATACCTCGTGGTCCTGGAAGAAGCCAAGAAGAGGGACCACCGCAAGATAGGTAAGGAAATGGAACTGTTCACCTTCTCCCAGAGGGTGGGTTCCGGCCTGCCTCTGTGGCTGCCCCGCGGCGCCGCTCTCCGCAACACCCTGCAGAACTTCCTTGCGAAAAAGCAGGCGGAGTACGGCTACCTGCCCGTTGTGACTCCTCACATCGGCAGTAAGGAGCTTTACGTAACTTCCGGCCACTACGCCAAGTACGGAAAGGACAGCTTCCAGCCCATCCACACCCCTCAGGAAGGCGAGGAATACCTCCTCAAACCCATGAACTGCCCCCACCACTGCGAGATTTACCGCAGCGCTCCCCGCAGCTACCGTGACCTCCCGCTGAGGTTCGCTGAGTTCGGCACCGTATACCGCTACGAGCAGTCCGGTGAGCTCCACGGCCTCACCCGCGTGCGCAGCTTTACCCAGGACGATGCCCACCTCTTCTGCCGCCAGGACCAGCTCCAGGAGGAGTTCGAGAAGGTTATCGACCTCATCCTCTACGTGTTCAAGACCCTCCACTTTGACAAGTTCACCGCCCAGGTATCCCTCCGCGACCCCAAGAACCCGTCCAAGTACATCGGGTCCGATGAAAACTGGAACAAGGCGGAGCAGGGCATCATCGACGCCGCCAAGAAGAAGGGCCTTCCTTACGTGGTGGAAACCGGCGAAGCCGCATTCTACGGCCCCAAGCTGGACTTCATGGTAAAGGATGCCATCGGCCGTAGCTGGCAGCTGGGTACAATCCAGGTGGACTACAATCTCCCGGAACGCTTTGAACTGGAGTACGTTGACAGCGACGGCAGCCGCAAGAGGCCCGTCATGATTCACCGCGCTCCCTTCGGTTCCCTGGAGCGTTTCGTGGCAGTTCTGCTGGAGCACACCGCCGGTCATCTGCCCCTCTGGCTGCACCCGGATCAGGTAAAAGTGCTCCCCGTGAGCGAAAAATATGCAGATTATGCGAAAAAAGTTGTAAATCTGCTAAATAATTCCGAAATTCGCGCCTCCATAGACGACCGTAACGAGACTCTTGGTAAGCGAATTAGGGAAACCTCCCTTATGAGAGTTCCGCTGCTTGTCATCGTTGGAGAAAAAGAGCAGGCGGAAGAAACCGTCTCAGTGCGCCGTGGAGCCGTTGACCAGGGTTCCATGAGCGTCCCTGCCTTTGTGGAGTTCGTCCGCAAGGCCGTGGAAGAAGAACTGGCCAAGTAATTAGAGTTTAACATTTAAAGGAGCAAAGCTATCGCAACGCCTTACAGACCCAAGCCCTCGGGCCCCAAGCGCAAACCCCAGCAGCAGATGGGCCCCAACAAGCAGGACGAAAACGAACTGCGCATCAACCGTGAAATCACCGCCCCCCAGGTACGCCTGGTTGGCGAAAACATCCCGGAACAGGGCATTTACCCCATAGCCAAGGCAATGGCTATGGCACAGGAACAGGAGCTGGACCTGGTAGAGATCAGCGCAAAGGCAGATCCGCCCGTATGCAAGATCCTCGACTACCAGAAGTACCTGTACCAGCAGCGGAAGCGCGCGAAGGAGATGAAGGCAAACGCTGCGAAGATAGTCATCAAGGAAATCCGTTTCGGCCCCAACACGGACGAACACGACTTCCAGTTCAAGCTCAAGCACGCTCAGGAGTTCCTGCAGGAAGGCTCCAAGGTCAAGGCCTCGATATTCTTCCGCGGACGCTCCATCCAGTTTGCCCAGCAGGGAGAAAAGCAGTTACTGCGTTTCGCCGTGGAGCTTGAAGAATTCGGTCGACCGGAAAATATGCCGGTCCTGGAAGGCAAGAGGATGACGATGATGATTGCTCCTATTAAGAAGAAGTAAAACCAGAGATCTCCGGGACAAGCCCGAAGATGACGGTACCTAAGTCCGTATGGATAAAGGTTTATATATTAATTATTAATTGTTTAACACAATGGCAAAGCTTAAAACCAACTCCGGTGCCAAAAAGCGCTTTACGCTTACCGGATCGGGAAAGATCAAGAGGAAGCACGCTTATCACAGCCACATCCTCACCAAGAAGACCAAGAAGCAGAAGAGGAATCTGGATCACTTCTCCATCCTCGAAAAGGACGACCTCGGTCGCGTAAAAGAGCTTCTGGTCATGTAATTTATGTTTAACTGGAACGCAGTTGAAAGCGCAGAGTCCACGGACTATGCCACTGCCTCCAAAAAGAGTAATTATTTATGCCTAGATCAGTTAATTCTGTTGCCTCAAGGGCACGCCGCAAGAAGATCCTCAGCAGGACCCGCGGTAATTTCCTCTCCCGCAAGAACGTCTGGACGGTTGCAAAGAACACCTATGAGAAAGGTCTCACCTATGCATACCGTGACAGAAAGGCCAAGAAGCGCGAATTCCGCTCCCTGTGGATACAGCGTATCAACGCCGCCGCCCGTCAGTACGGACTCACCTACTCCCAGCTCATGGGTCGCCTTGCGAAGCAGAACATCGGTCTCAACCGTAAAGTTCTTGCAGACCTTGCTATGAACAATCCTCAGGCATTTGAGGCTATTGTCAACTCTGTAAAATAGTTCTTTGAAATCGTGAGCCCGAAGGAATTCATCCAAAACAAGTGGGTCAAGCTGGTCTTCTGGTCAGTCCTGTACATCGCTTGGGTTGTGTGGCTCGGAAATTATTGGTGGCTCCTTGGCCTGGGCATCATCTTCGACCTCATCGTCACTAAGAAGGTGAAATGGCTCTTCTGGAAGAAAGAGTATGCGCCCGGGGAGAAGCACAACTTCTGGCTGGACTGGCTGGATGCCATAATCTTCGCCGTGGTAGTTGTAACGTTCATCAATATTTTCTTCTTCCAGGCCTTCAAGATTCCTTCGTCGTCAATGGAAAGCTCCCTCTACACGGGAGACCATCTGTTCGTATCCAAGCTCACCTATGGTCCGCGCCTGCCCCAGACGCCGCTCACCATACCTTTCACGCACAACCGCGCATTCGGGAAGGAGTCGTATTCCACGGCTATCCAGAACGATTACCGCAGGCTGAAGGGCTTCAGGAGCGTAGAGAAAGGGGATGTGGTGGTTTTCGGGTTCCCCAACGGCGACACCGTCCTTACCAAACGCCCGGCAGATGATTACTATGCCTGGGTCCGTACCTACGGAAGGGAAAAGACAATCAAGCAGTTCGGCCCCATCATCGTCCGCCCGTCGGACAAGAAAGACCACTATGTGAAAAGGTGCGTTGCCACAGCCGGAGACACCCTGGAAATCCGTAACGGAGTTGTATGGGTGAACGGCGTGAAGGAGCCTGACTATCCGGGAAAGCAGCTCACCTACAAGGTGACTACCACCGGCGGCAGGATCAACACCCTCAAACTGGAGGAACTTGGACTGAACCTGAGCGAGCTGTACTTCGACTCCCGCCTTCCCGGCTACCCGGCCATGCCTCTTACGGAAGCCATGCTGGAAAAGGTGAAAGCAATGAAGACGGTCGCCTCTGTGGAACCCAACATAGAGACCTTCCCCACATCGGGACAGGATACGGAACTGTTCCCCTTCACCGGGAAAACCCGCTGGACCGCCGATAACTTCGGCCCCATCTGGATCCCCAAGAAAGGAGTCACCGTTCCCATCAACCCGGAGACGCTGCCCTTCTACGAGCGCATCATCAAGGACTATGAGCACGAATCCACTGACGTCACAGAGTACACTTTCAAGCAGGACTATTATTTCATGATGGGGGACAACAGGCACAACAGCCTGGACTCCAGATACTGGGGCTTCGTACCCGAAGACCATATCGTAGGAACGCCCTCAATCATTTGGCTCTCTACGGACGCTACAAAGCGCTTCCCCAAGAGCATAAGGTGGAAGAGATTTCTCAAACACCAGTTTTAGAAGAAACAATTAAAAAGTATAATATTATGTCAAAGGTTTGTCAGATAACCGGCCGCAAGAGAATGATCGGCAACAACGTCGCCCATTCCAAGCTTCGCACCAAGCGCGACTTCGCCCTGAACCTCAAGACCAAGAAGTTCTGGTCCGAGGCAGAGCAGCGTTTCATCACCCTCAAGGTTACCACCAAGGGTATGCGTATTATCGAGAAGAACGGTCTCGATGCAACACTTAAGGATGCCCAGGCAAAGGGCTATGTAAACCTCGTTTAAAACCTGTTGAATTATGGCAAAGAAACAGAAAGGAAACAGGGTGCAGGTCATCCTGGAGTGCACAGAGCAGAAGGCAAGTGGTGTTCCCGGCATGTCCCGTTACATCACTACCAAGAACAAGAAGAATACCCCCGACCGCCTCGAGCGTATGAAGTACAACCCGTACCTCAAGAAGGTCACTCTTCACAAGGAAGTCAAGTAATTAAAAGGAGATCTAAACTATGGCAAAAAAAGCAGTTGCAACCTTCGATGCAAAAGCCGGTGCAAAGCACATGGTGAAGGTTATCCGCATGGAAAAGAGCCCCAAGACCGGTGCCTACGTGTTCGTAGAGCAGCTTGTTGAAGAGGGTAAAGAAAAGGAATTCTTTAACCAGAAGTAATCACTTTTCAGTACTTAAAAAAGCCGTCCCTGTAAAGGGGCGGTTTTTTGTTGTCCTCCGTCATTCCGGGCTTGACCCGGAATCTTAACTACTAATATCTTCTAATCTAAATAGATCTTCCACAAACTCCTTCTTGTCAAAGACTTTCAAGTCTTCAACACCTTCCCCGATTCCCAGGAACTTGATGGGGAATCCGAACTGGTCCGTAATGCCAACCACCACGCCGCCCTTGGCGCTACCGTCTATCTTGGTAACTGCAAGGGATGTTACCTTTGTGGCGCGTGAAAATTCCTTGGCCTGCTGGAAGGCATTCTGGCCGGTGGAGGCGTCCAGGACAAGCATTACGTCGTGAGGGGCGTCCGGGACAACCTTGGCGCACACGTTACGGATTTTGGTGAGCTCGTTCATTAGGTCCACCCTGTTGTGGAGGCGGCCGGCGGTGTCTATTAGAACAACATCGGCTCCGCGTGCAACTGCGGCCTTGACAGTGTCAAAAGCCACTGATGCAGGATCCGCGCCCATGGGCTGCTTTACGATGTCTACTCCGGCACGTTCCGCCCATATGACCAGCTGGTCCACTGCTGCAGCACGGAATGTATCTGCAGCACCTATCACAACCTTCTTTCCCTGCTGCTTGAGCATAGCGGCCATCTTTCCAATGGTTGTGGTCTTGCCCACGCCGTTGACGCCTACAACAAGCATCACGTAGGGCTTCTTTGAGAAGTCGAAGGGAACAACCGGGGCATCTGAACCCATGAGATTTGCAATCTCGTCCCGGATGAGGGCGGTGAGCTCTTCCATATCCACGTATTTGTCCTTTTCTACACGGTCCTCTACGTTCTCAATTATCTTGAGTGTGGTGTCTACGCCCATATCGCTGCCCAGCAGGGCCTCTTCCAGCGCATCCAGCACATCATCGTCCACGCGCGACTTGGCCGTGAACGCCCTTCCCAGCTTCTGGAAGAAGTTGAGGTTGGTCTTCTTTACTCCTTTGTCAAATATTCCCATAACGCACAAATTTACGCTTTTTTTTGTGTATCTTTGCATATTATGCATTTTTAGAATATGAAACTATCTTACAGTTGGCTCAAGGAGTATCTTGAATGTGACCTTACGCCGGAGCAGGTGGCGGAGGCAATGACCTCCATTGGTATTGAGGTGGATTCCGTGGAAATGGAAGAGGCGGTGCCCGGCGGCCTCAAGGGAGTAGTTGTGGCTAAGGTACTTACGTGCGAGGCCCATCCGGACAGCGACCACCTCCACATCACCACGGTGGACGATGGCTCCCCGGAGCCCGTCCAAGTTGTCTGCGGCGCGCCCAACGTGGCGGCGGGGCAGAAGGTCCTGTTCGCCCGCATAGGCACAACCCTCCCCGGAGATTTCAAGATAAAGAAGTCAAAGATCCGTGGCGTTGAGAGCTTCGGTATGATCTGCGCAGAGGACGAGCTTGGTATAGGCGCCAGCCACGACGGCATCATGGTCCTCCCGGAAAGCGCCGTTCCCGGCACTCCTGCATACGACTACCTGGGTCTTGAAGACCAGGCGGTCATCGAGTACGAAATCACTGCAAACCGCATAGACGCCGCCTCCCATTGGGGCGTGGCAAGGGACCTGGCCGCATACCTGGGTTCCAGGGATATCCCCTTCAAACTGCATCGTCCTTCCGTTGATGCATTCAAGGAAGGGGAGGGCAAGGAAATCCCCGTTGAGGTCCTGGACAGCGACGGCGCACCGCGCTACATTGGCATCACCGTCAAGGGCGTAAAGGTGGCCCCGTCACCGGAATGGCTCCAGAAAAAGCTTATGTCAATAGGTCTCAAGCCCATCAATAACGTTGTGGATATCAGCAACTTCGTCCTGTTCGAGGACGGCCAGCCTCTCCACACCTTCGATGCCGATAAAATCCGCGGCGGCAAGGTTGTGGTCCGCAGGGCCGCAGAAGGCGAGGTAATCAAGACCCTGGACGGCATCGAGCGCAAGCTCTGCGCCAAGGACATGGTAATTGCCGATACCGTAGGCCCTATGTGCATAGCGGGCGTATTCGGCGGCGAGGATTCCGGAGTGAGCGACAACACCGTGAACGTGTTCATCGAGGGCGCATACTTCGATCCCGTGAGCATCCGCCGTACCGCCAAGAGCCAGCAGCTTTCCACAGACGCCAGCTTCCGCTTTGAAAGGGGAGCGGACCCGGAGGCCGCAGAGTACGGTGCCCTCAGGGCAGCCCTGCTCATCCAGGAGCTCGCCGGAGGCAAGGTCATCGGCAAGAAGGTGGAGGTTTATCCCAAGCCCATCGGCCGCGCACGCATAGACCTTGATTACGATAGGATCGAGGCCTTCATCGGCAAGAAAATCGGCCACGAGACAATTGAGAAGATACTGAAGGCGTTGGACTACGAGTTCGTGGAAAAACGCGCCGGAGGTGCCCTGGTGGCCGCCCCTACCTATATGATAGACGTCACCCGCGAATGCGACGTGGTTGAGGAAATCCTCCGCATCTACGGATACAATAACATCGAGCTTCCCCAGAACCTGAAGATGAGCGTCCAGCCCAGCCAGCAGCCGGAGCCGGAGGCCATCCGCAATGCCATCTCCAACTGGCTTGCAGCCAACGGTTTTGTGGAGACCATGAACAACTCCCTCACCAAGGAGGACTACTACACCAAGCTGGAAACCTACCCGGCAGAAAGGTGCGTGCACATAGTCAATCCTTTGAGCCAGGACCTTAACGTAATGCGCCAGACGCTACTCCTGAGCGGCCTGGAGGTAGTTGCGTACAACATCAACAGGCAGATATCGTCCCTGAAATTCTTCGAATACGGTTCCGTATACCAGAGGCTTCCGGATACGGACGGTACCACCCTGGCGGGCTACGAGGAGCACCGCTGCTTCTCCCTCTTCCTTTCCGGAACCCCGGACAAGGCCTGGAGGAATCCCGCCCAGAAGAGCAGCTTCTTCCAGCTCAAGGGCTATGTGGAGGCCCTCCTGGCCAGGTATCGCGTAGACGCTTCCACCCTTATCGTGGGCGCCGCTCCCGCCGATATCTTCGCAGAGGGCATCACCTGGAGCCTTCCCGGCCGCGAGCCCGTGCAGCTGGCGGTCCTGGGCACGGTGAATCCGGCCCTTGCCAAGCGCTTCGGAATCAAGCAGCCCGTATTTGCGGCTGAGATCAACTGGGAAGTGCTGTTCACCCTTGTCAAGAGGGACAAGTTCTCCTTCAAGGAACTGCCCAAATTCCCCGAGGTAAGGCGTGACCTGGCCCTGCTGCTGGATGAAAACGTCTCCTACGGCGCACTCCGCGCATCGGCCCTCAAGGCAGGCAAGAAACTCATCAAGAGCGTATCGCTCTTCGACGTATACCGCGGAGACAAGATCCCCGCAGGCAAGAAGCAGTACGCACTGAATTTTGTTCTTCAGGACCTTGAGCACACGCTCACTGACGTTGAGGTAGAAAACGCCATGCAGAGGGTTCTGAACGCCCTTTCAACCGAGTTTGGAGCAACGCTCAGATGAGGCTGAAGTTCTGGCATATCGTGGCATTGTTTATGGTGGTAGCCTCATGCAGGGGGCCGCGCACCATCCCGCGTGATACGCTGGGAGACATCTTCCACGACATGTTCCTCCAGGACCAGCAGATCAAGAACGATGCTTCCCTCCGGCGCATAGCGGACACCTCGCTTGTGTATGAGGGTATCTTTCAGCAGTACGGTTACGATACCGACGATTACCTGTATACCATAAACAAGTACATCCGCAAGCCGGACAGGTTTGCCAAGGTGTTTGAAAAGGTATCGGAACGCCTTACGGACGAAGCAAAGGACATCAAGAAAGAGCTCGAGTTCCAGGACTGGCAGAAGAAGTTCCTGGCCATATATTCTCACAGGATAGACACTACCTCATTGCCCCGGGTACCGCTTGGTGCAGTGGATACCATGTACTTCCGCCTGCATAAGAATGAGGTGAAGTACTTCCCTCCGCCGGATACCCTTAGCCCTGTACTGGACACAATGGTGTTCAGGCTGGATACGCTGGAGGTATGCGATTCCCTGGCAGTTCTGATTGATAGTTTAGCAGTTCAAAAGGATAGCCTATGATGAGGGAAGAAACGGTTTTCGGGCCCATTTTCAGCCGCAGGCTTGGTTCGTCGCTGGGGATAAATCTTCTCCCGCAGCACGGCAAGGTATGCAACTTCGACTGCATCTACTGCGAGTGCGGCTGGAACAAGGACGGCCTGGCCGACAGGACCATACCCACTGCCTCTGATGTCCGAAAAGCCCTTACCTCAAAGCTGGAAGAATGTGCCGCTGCAGGCACCCGCATAGACTCCATCACCTTCTCCGGAGACGGCGAACCCACCCTGAATCCGCAGTTCCCGGAAATCGTGGACATAACCCTGGAACTCCGTGACAGGTTCTGCCCGGAGGCCAAGGTATCGGTCCTCTCAAATGCCACCATGGCGTTTAAGGACGATGTCTTCCGCGCTCTTTCCCGCGTTGACAATCCCATCCTGAAGCTGGACGCCCCCACGGACGCACAGGTAGCGCTGATCAACAGGCCTGTGGGCCATTACAGCGTTGAGGAGGTGGTTCGGTCGCTGGAAAGATTTGAAGGCAATTTCGTGCTCCAGACCATGTTCCTGAAGGCTCCCGGCTTCCGCAGCGGAGACTGGGTTGGCGCATGGATGGATATTGTCCGCCGCCTGAAACCCCGTGAGGTCATGGTCTATACCATAGACCGCGCAACGCCCATGGCAGGGCTTGAGAAGTACACTGTTGAGGAGATGCGCGCCCTTGTGCAGCCCCTCATAGACGAAGGATATACAATACAAATAAAAGGATAAAACTATGTCACTTTCAGCAAAGTACGGCTACACGCCGGACAAAGAGGCCATCGACAGGCATCTCGAACTCATTGCCAGCAATCTGGAAAAAGTCGCATCCGAGAAGGTCTACAAAGAGTGCTTCTCCATCATGGACCAGACCACCCTTGCCAACGAGGATACGCCCGCAAGCGTAGCCGCCCTTGTTGATAAGGTGAATTCCTTTGAGAAGGACTATCCGGACTGGCCCATCCCCGCATCCATCTGCGTTTATCCCAATTTCGGCCACATCATTGCCGCCCGCAGGAACAACAAGGCCCTCCACGTAACCACCGTGGCCGGTTGCTTCCCCACATCCCAGAGCTTCCTCGAGGTAAAGCTCAAGGAGATTGAACTTGCCGTCCGCGGCGGTGCCGACGAGATTGACATCGTCCTGGCCCTGAATTCCTTCCTGGCAGGGGACTACGCCACCGCAGGTGCTGAGATCAAGGCTTCCCGCGAGTGCATCGACAAGGTTGCTGCAGAGCTTGGCAGGCCCGTAGTGCTCAAGGTCATCCTTGAGACAGGCCTCCTGGTCACCCCTGAACTCATTGCCGACGCCTCCTTCCTTGCAATGGAAAACGGTGCTGATTTCATCAAGACTTCCACCGGAAAGGTAAAGGTAAACGCCACTCCACAGGCCGCATACGTAATGTGCCAGTGCATCAAGAAGTTCCACGAGGCCACCGGCCGCAAGGTTGGCTTCAAGGCTGCCGGCGGCATTGCCTCCGCCCTTGACGCAGTCTGCTACTACAGCATCGTCTCCACACTGCTCGGCCCCGAGTGGATGAACAAGACCCTCTTCCGCTTCGGCGTCTCCTCCCTGGCCAACAAACTGTTGTCTGCCGTTGAGCAGAAGACCGTAGCGTACTTCTAGGCCGCTCCCGAAAGTGCTCGCACTACTAGTAACCATACTCGCCGCTATCATTCCCTATGTGAATCCATTTGTGGGAACGGATGCACACGGTCACACCTTTCCAGGAGCCGTGTATCCCTTTGGCATGATTCAGCTGAGCCCGGACACGCGTCCAAATCCCGGTGACTGGGACGGCTGCAGCGGCTATCATTACAGCGACAGCCTCATCTACGGCTTCTCCCATACGCATTTGAGCGGCACGGGTTGCGACGACTGGTGCGACATACTGGTCAATCCCGGTCCGGACTTTCCGTCGGCGTTCTCCCACGCCAACGAGAAGGCTTCTCCGGGCTATTATGAGGTGCTTCTGGACAAGGCCGGCGGAATCAATGTACGGCTTGCCGCAGGCCGCAGGAGCGCAATTCATGAGTATACCTTCCTGAGGTCTCTTTCAAGCATAACCATAGATCTCTCACATAGGGATCCCCTTGAGGATTACAGCCTTCAGACAAGCCGCACGGCATGCTGGGGTCACCGCACTTCCAACAGCTGGGCACAGCACCAGAGGGTGTACTTCTATATTGAGTTCTCCAAGCCCACCTTCAAAGTGGACTCGAAAGGTGAAAAGGTAACCATGTTCTTCCCGGGCAACGAAGTTACCGTACGAATTGGCATCTCCTCGGTATCCTGGCAAAACGCCAAGGAGAACCTGATGAGTGACTACCCCAAGTCCGTAGAGGCCGTAAAAAAGTCCACCGAGAAGGCCTGGGAAGCATATCTGAAGAAGGTCAAGTGCCCCTACAAGGATACAGAGCACAAAACACGCTTCTACACTGCCCTTTACCACACAGCCATCCATCCCACACTTTACTCCGACGTGAACGGAGAATACCGCGGCATGGACGGCAAGGTGCACAAGACCGACGGCTGGGACCGCTACACGGTGTTCTCCCTTTGGGACACCTTCAGGGGCCTGCATCCACTGCTCACGGAGATAGAGCCGGAGCGCACGGTGGACTTCATCAAGTCCATGCTCTCCATCTACGACGAGGCCGGCAAACTCCCCGTGTGGGAGCTCTCCGGTTGGGAAACCAACTGCATGATTGGATACAACAGCGCACCCGTCATTGCCGATGCTATCCTCCGCGGCCTCAAGGGCTTTGACTACGAAAAGGCCTTCCAGGCCCTTGTGGCCAGTGCCCACAATCCCGCCTTTGGTATGGACAGTTTCCGCCGCAACGGCCTTGTCCTTGCCGATGACGAGCATGAGTCAGTCTCCAAAACCCTGGAATACGCCTTTGACGATTGGTGCGTTGCTCAGGTAGCTCTCAAGCTTGGTCATATGAAGGAGTATGAGGAGTTCATGACAAGCTCCCAGTACTGGAAGAACGTCCTTGACCCGGAGACCAAGTTCATGCGGGCCCGCCTCAACGGCCGCTGGTTCAGCCCCTTCGACCCCCGCGAAGTGAACAACAACTACACTGAGGCCAACTCCTGGCAGTACAGTTTCTTCGTGCCTCAGGACATCCCCGGACTCATTGAAGCCCTTGG
Organism: uncultured Bacteroidales bacterium; assembly: GCA_946406275.1. Next base: position 12,567 of record CAMJJZ010000017.1, read on the forward strand.
CGGCAAGGAAGCCTTCGAGGCCCGCCTCGATGCCATTTTCACAGCACCACAGGCCACCACGGGCCGCAATCAGGCGGACATCACGGGCCAGATAGGCCAGTACGCCCACGGCAACGAGCCCAGCCATCATATCGCTTACCTGTACGATGCCATCGGCCGCCCTGACAAGCGCCAGATCCGTGTGGACGAGATACTTGAAACCCTCTACTCCAGCGCCCCCGACGGCCTCTGCGGCAACGAAGACTGCGGCCAGATGAGCGCCTGGTACGTTCTCTCGTCCATCGGCAAGTACCCCGTCTGCCCCGTCTCTGCCCCGTCATTCTCGGGCACTTCAACGCCGTCATTCTCGGGCACCACAACGCCGTCATTCTCGGGCTTGTCCCGGGAATCTCTCATCGTCACCAACCCCGCCTTCGTCTACGACAACGACCTCTTCTCAGAGAGTATGGACGTTGCCATCACCGGTGAAGGGACCATCTATTACACCGTTGCCGGAAGCGCCCCCAAGGTATATGAGGCTCCGTTTACCATAACCGAGCCCTGTGAGCTCACGGCATGGAGTGAAAAGGACGGCAAGAAGAGTTTCGTCACTAAATGCAAACTGCGTCAGGTTCAGAAGGACCGCGCCGTCCAGATACATTCCCGCTACAGCAGGCAGTACAACGCCGGCGGTGACGAGGGCCTCATTGACGGCACCCGCGGCGGTTCCAACTGGCGCACAGGCGGCTGGCAGGGATACCAGGATACGGACTTTGAGGCAGTTCTTGACCTCCTGCAAGTACGTGACATTACGGTAGTTGGCGCCGGCTTCTGCCAGGACGCCCGCTCCTGGATCTGGATGCCTAAATACGTGGAGTACTCTGCTTCCACTGATGGTGTGGATTATGTTCCGCTTGGCCGTCTGGACACCACTGTTGAAGAAAAGGACTACCAGCTCCAGACCTGGGATGCGGAACTGCCCGTCAATTGCACAGCCCGCTACATCAAGGTCTTCGCCAAGAATATCGGCGATATACCTTCATGGCATCCCGGCGCCGGTTATCCCGGCTACATCTTTGTGGACGAGCTCTGGGCTAGATAGGCTTGAAGGAAACGGCAACTCCTCCGCCTGCGGCAAGAGAAAGCTCCAGTTTCATATCGGCAGTAACTTCCCGACTCTCGATGGTGTATGCGTAAGGGTTGGTAACCCAATCGGCATCCTGGGCGTCGGAATAGATTATGGCTTCGTAAGTAACGCCAGGCTTTAGGAAGCTGAGTGGTTGGTCAAGGGTACGGGCGTCTTCATTGGTGACGGCTCCGTAGAAGAACTCGTCTCCGGCACGGCGGACTATGGCCACATACTCACCAATCTCTCCCTGAAGGGCCTCGGACCAGTCACAGTCCGGATTGAAGTCCCTGAAGAACTGGAAAGCCGGATGTCCCTCATAGTTCTGAATGAGGTCCGCCGCCATCTGCATTGGTGAATACAGGACCACCCACAGGGCAATCTGCTTTGCCAGGGTGGTGTTCACACGGCACTGTGAAGAGTGCACGTTGTTCCAAACCTTGACGTCCGGATTGCCGGCAATTGACTTGTACTGGATGTCGAAAATGCCCGGAGTGTAGTCCATGGGACCGCTCAGGAGGCGGGTAAACGGAAGTATCTCGTGATGGGACGGTTTGTTGCCGCTACTCCATGCGTTCCATTCCATTCCACGGGCGCCTTCACGGGTCATGAAGTTGGGATAAGTCCTGCGAAGGCCGGTTTCCTTTATGGGCTCGTGAGCATCTACCATAATATGCCTCTTAGCGGCCTCTGCGGCCACTTTTGCATAGTGCCTCACGCCGTACTGACTGTGATGGTAATGTCCGTCAAGGAGCCAGCCGGCATAGCCGGTCTTCAAGGAATGAATGCCGCGTTCGGCAGCAAAATCAAGGTCCTTCTCAAGCTGTTTCTCATACCAGGCAACCTCGCCGGCGGTCTCGTGATGGATGATGTAATCCACGCCCTTTTCCGCCGCGTATGTCAGCACTTTGTCAAGGTCGAAGTCCGGAGCTTCCTTTGTGAAATCGAAGTCATGGTGCGCCCAGCCTAGGGTCCAGCCATCGTTCCAGCCTTCGAACAGCACTGCATCCACGTTGTTATCGGCGGCAAAGTCGATGTACTTTATGGCATTCTCCGTGGTGGCGCCGTGCCTGTGGTCCTTGCCCCATGAATTGAGGCCCAGGTGCATTCCCCACCATACGCCCACGTACTTGGCCGGCTTGATCCAGGATACGTCCTCCAGGGCGCAAGGCTCGTTAAGGTTCAGGATAAGGCTGGAATTGATAAGATCCACCGCCTTCCTTCCAATCTGAACCGTCCTCCAAGGAGTTTTGAATGATCCCGGGACGATTGCTTTCTGCTCCAGATTCTCCGGCCCGTCCGGCGCCAGAGCGGCCACAAAGCCCTTTTCTCCGGCCTTCAGGGTCATCTCCGGGAAGTCCACCAGTGCGGCCTCATGGATGCTGCCGTAAAGGCCGCTGTCCAGACGGAAAGACATGGGAGTATTGGCATCCTGCAGCTCCGAAAGCTTCATCTGGCGGTACTCCTGCTCATAGGAGTCGAAGTTGGCCGGGATGGACCAGCTGTTACCGTCCGAAGCTATGTTGAACTGGGTAAGTTCGTCCGTGATGAAAAGATCCTTGGCAGTCTCATACTCATACCTGAAACCTATGCCGTCGTCAAAGGCACGGAACCTCAAGGTGAGCTTGGCGCAGTCATTCTCCAGCTTTACCTCCAGTTCCCTGTGGTTGTCCGTTATCTCCTTGTTTTCTCCCCACTGCTGCGTCCACTTATCAGAGAATTTAGAAACCTTTGTGGAAACCAGCTCGTAGCCATCCGCAAGGTTCACTTCACGTGCCACATGGCCCAGCGCGGACTCCGCAATGAAGGGTTCCCCATCCACGCTCACGGCATACTGCGGCACGCCGGCATCACTCAAAGAGAACTTTACACAAATGCTTCCGTCCGGAGAACTGACGGAACTCTTGGGCGCGCATGCCGCCATGGCGGCAATGATAAGCAGAAATGAGACTAATCTTTTCATACATTGTCTTTTTCACAAAAGTAATGATTATTCTCCATAAAAGAAACTGGATACAAAAAGACCGGCCATTGCTGACCGGTCTTTTACGTGCGCGAAATCAGAGTCGAACTGACACGTCCTTTCGGACACTACCTCCTGAGAGTAGCGCGTCTACCAATTCCGCCATCCGCGCATCAATTTTGGGACTGCAAATATACATACTTTTTTTATATATGCAAAAAAAAAGATTCCGGGTCGGAGCCCGGAATGACGAAAGAAAAAGCCCGGAATGACGATAGTGTTATATCTGTATATTCATAGTCATTTCAGGTTGCCAGGAAGGGGAGCGGAGGGTGAGGGTGGTGACGGAGAGGCTGAGGCGGAGGTCAAGGTCAGGGAGGTCGGGGGAGGACCAGTCGAAGCCGGATTCCAGGAGGTAGGATCCAAGGGAGAAAGTACGGATTACGGAATCGGCCATGACGATATCCAAAAGAAGGGGACTCTCCGGACTCTGGCGGGGGAGGCGGAGGGACCAGGTGTCCGTTGAGTCCCCAAGATTGCAGTTGAAAGGCCCTTCCAGGGGCAAGCCGTATATGTCCATGCCGTATGCGGAGCCGCGGACTGTGGTGCCGAAGGGCCGGCCCCATCCCGGAGGGCCGTCTATGCCAATATTCAGCGTACAGAACTGCTTGCGGAGATTTGCATGTGCAATCACTTCTTCACCGTCCGCGTTCAGACTGCAGTGGCAAAGATAAAGGGGAGGGAAGCCGCTTCCGGCAGTGCCCATAAACGCTCCGTCCACAGGCTCTGAAGCCCCGCTCCAGGCAATCACGGAGACCTTCCCCCTGGGAACGAACACGCTGATTACGGTATCCCCGGTTGCATAATACTCCCATGACTTCATATCCGTATTCACAACTATGTTCGACTGGTCTCCGCGAGTGCCTGTAAGGCGTATTTCCAGCCGGCAGGGGCAGTGATCCCGGTTCTCTTTCACCAAGTGACAGGATGATAATGATATGTTGAAAAGGATAATGAGTGGTAAAAGGACCGGGACACTGCTCTGCTTATCGGCCATATCTGTTGAAGGTGTCGGTTATAAGCTGCTGCCTTTCCGGATACATGTTTATCAGCTCTTTTTTCAGCGCTTCCACTGATGCCACTTCCGGCTTCAGGGCGCGGTATATTTCCGAGCGGGAGGTGCCTCTTTCGTACAGATAGCCAAGTATTTCCGGACGGAACCACAGGAATGACGGATATTCCGGCATACCTCCGCCGTAGCGGTCCTTGTAGATGGTTGAGCCAAGGAAATATGCCCACATCTCTCCCACGGCGCAGTGTCCGGCTCCTTCACCGTCTCCGTGGCCGTAAGGCGCATTCCTGTCGCGTATGTAAGACGTAACGATATAGGTGATGAACTCCGTCCACCATTGAGTGCTCTCGCTGCAGACCTTGCTGAAGTGGCTGGCGTGGGACATCTCGTGGACGGTGAAGTCATAGATGTCGGCAAAGCTCCCTGTCATTTTTGTGCCGATGGTTATATCCGGCAGGAACATCTTTATCACCAGTGAATAATCCTGTGCGTATTCCTTGATGAGCTTATGGTCAAGGCCGGCACCCTGGTGCAGCATGGGGGCCGAGGAACTCTCAAGGAAAGGTATGATCCAGATCCGGAGGTCGCTTGGCGGCGGAGTGATGTCAAGGTCCGTTGGAGTGCATCTGGAGATATAGTCGTATGCGGCATTGTTCACGGCCGTGCGGCGCATCAGGGCAGCATCGTCCTCCTCCGTGATGTTATAGTCGATACCTCCGGCCCCGCCTTGCCCCAAAGTGGAGACAGAGGCAGGAAGAAGAACTAGGTTGATGCCGATGGAGAACCCCTTCTCGTTCTGGAAAACAAGGCGGTAGCGGGGATCGGAGGTAAAACTCTTGTCCATTGTATAGTAGCCGTCACGGTCCGTATATGTAACGCATATCTTTGTAAAGCAATTACATGCAACCATCACTCCGGCCACCCCCACGGGCTTCCCTCCGCTGAACTGAGGGTCCGTCATGGTAATGCGCCCCTGAGGTGTCTGTGGATCGGCTTTTGTCAGCGGTTCAAGCAGGTGGTCGTTGCCGGTGAGACGATACGATTCCCGTTCCACCGCCGTCCAGTCAATGCCGTCCAGGGCGCGGGTGTCGGGGTCGTGCTCGGAGATGTAACATCGGTCCAGAACTTCATGGACGATGCCTTCCGGGAAAGCAAAATCCTTGTCCACCACGGCGTACTGCCAGGTAATGGCATCGTCTTCCAGGGAAGGGTCCCGGTACCAGTCTCCTTCCTTGACAATCCGGTGGTCCATGGGGTGGTCCATAAGGTACAGGCCGGCGGCCTTGAGCAGGTCAAGGTCCGCATCGGTGCGGGGGAGGAACCTTACGTAAAGGTCTGTGGGATAGATGTCTATGCGTTCCGCCTTGACGGGATAAAGGTTCCTGAGGGCTTTCTGCATGTTATCCACAGCATAGGGGTCCTCCAGCTTCTCTCCAAGCTCGATTAGGCCGTGGCTGATATCCCCGTAAGGGCTGCGCGGGTCCGTGGCGGGCGTTATGTCCTTCCCGCATGCGGCAAGGGCCAGGATGGCCAGTATGCAAAGTCTTTTCATGGCTCAAAATATTTCTTGCCGGCAAAACTAAAAACAATTATCCGTGTACCTCACTTTTGAAACGTTTAATTTGAATTATACCCCTTCAGGGTATTTCTGTGGCCGATATTTTTTCCATTTTGAAACGGATAATGTATCAAACTTACGTAAAAATACCTCAAAAATCGTGATTATAGCGGTGCAGAAGGCAGATTATCCGTTTCACTTTTTTCCGGATTTTTATTAACTTTGCGGGCTTTAAAAGAACTTAATATGCTGCAAGACATCCGTAACATTGCCATAATCGCCCACGTAGACCACGGCAAAACCACCCTGGTAGACCGCATGATTTATCAGGCCAACCTGGTCCGTAAGCCGGAAGATCTTGGCAACCTAATCCTGGACAGCAATGACCTGGAGCGCGAAAGAGGTATCACCATCCTTGCCAAGAACGTTTCCGTCACCTACAAGGGCGTCAAGATAAATATCATCGACACTCCCGGCCACTCCGACTTCGGTGGTGAGGTAGAGCGCGTCCTCAACATGGCAGACGGCGTCCTCCTCCTGGTAGACGCCTTCGAAGGCTGCATGCCCCAGACCCGCTTCGTCCTGAACAAGGCCATCGACATGGGAAAGAAGCCCATCGTGGTCATCAATAAGGTGGACAAGCCCAACTGCCGTCCGGACGAGGTCCAGGAAGAGGTCTTCGAGCTCATGTTCAACCTTGGCGCAAGCGAGGATCAGCTGGACTTCAAGACCGTCTACGGCAGCGCTAAGCAGGGCTGGATGTCATCGGACTGGAGAAAACCCACGGACAACATCACCACCCTCCTGGACACCATCCTTGAGGAAATCCCCGCCCCGGAGGTGAAGGAAGGCACCCCGCAGATGCTGGTATCGTCCCTGGAATACAGCCCGTACGTTGGCCGTATCGCCGTGGGCCGCATCACCCGCGGTACACTCAAGACGGGAATGCCTGTGAGCCTTTGCAAGAGGTACGATATAATCGAAAAGTCCAAGATCAAGCAGCTCATGGTCTTCGAAGGCCTGGGCAAGGCCAATGTGGATGAGGTCCAGTGCGGCGACATCTGCGCCGTGGTTGGCATCGAGGGCTTCGAAATTGGCGACACCATTGCCGATATTGAGAATCCGGAGCCGCTCCCGCCCATCGCCGTTGACGAACCCACCATGAGCATGCTCTTCATGATCAACAACAGCCCCTTCTTCGGCAAGGACGGCAAGTTCGTTACCTCCCGCCACATCAAGGACCGCCTGGACAAGGAACTGGAGAAGAACCTGGCCCTCCGCGTTAAGCCCGGCATCAATGCCGATAGCTTCGTGGTCTACGGCCGCGGCGTGCTTCATCTCAGCGTCCTCATCGAGACCATGCGCCGTGAGGGCTTCGAGCTTCAGGTTGGCCAGCCCAAGGTGCTGGACAAGACCATAAACGGCCAGAGGTGCGAACCCATCGAGGAACTTTCCATCGAGGTTCCGGAGCAGTTTGTGGGCGCGGCTATCGAGCTGTCTACCCGCCGCAAGGGTGCGCTTATCCGCATGGAACCCCGCGGAGACCGTACGTTGCTGGA